>JAIWNK010000118.1 GCA_020216845.1 Anaerolinea sp.
CAGCACCGCTCCCAATGTTTCGTCCGCCCAGGTTTCAATAAACAACTTGTGAAACTCGCGGTGCTCATCGGGCGCAAAGCCCAACAGCCATTCTGCATAAGAAGTTACATCCAACAAACGCTGCTCGGCACTGTGATTAACAAGGCGCAGCTGAAAAATCTCCAACGGCGCATCCGGGGCAACAAACACGGTCAACTCGCTTTCAATCTGCTCCACTTCTTGGGTAAAGCGTGAGTACCCCGGCCCATGTGCCACCTCATAACGATCGCCAAGACGCATGACCGGTTTATACGTCGCTGACCAAAAGGTTTGCCGCTGCCGATCGCGCAGGTACAGATATTTGCCCCAATTGTCACGAATCAGATCCTGAAAGGCGCGTGTGATGCGGTTCTGCCCGGCATTTCCCCGCCAGCTATAACCAGACCCCGTCTGTGAAACCATCATGCTGTAATCGCCATTGCTGATGATATTCCCCCACGGACGCGGTGTGTGTGGTGTTGTAATCACATATTCTCGCCCATCGCGGGTAAAATAGCCATATTTGCTTTTGAACTGCACTTCCATGCGCACCTCAGCTAATTGCCATCTTTTCTTTTTGCCAATCTTGCGGTACACTACTCAGGTGAAACGTTTCACTAACGTAGTAATAAAATAGCACGTTTTCAACCCGTTGTCAAGTCATTTTTTCTCAAGAGGTAGACATGTCTCAAGACGCAGAACTTTTCATACAACAATTGCTGGCCCAGATGACGTTGCAAGAAAAAATCGGTCAGCTGCACCAGGTCTCCCCTGGCGGCGACTTTGACCTCAACCTTCTCCGAACTGGCCAGGTCGGCTCGCTGTTCAATGCCGATGGTGCCCTCACCGGTCAGGGCTTTTCCAAGTCCAGCAGCGCCGAACAAATCAACCATCTACAACAGCAAGCGCTTTCCGCCCGGCTGCACATCCCGCTCATCTTTGGGCGTGATGTCATTCACGGCTTCCGTACCATTTTCCCCATTCCGCTGGCACAAGCAGCAAGCTTCAACCCCGAGCTTGCCGAACAAGCCGCTGCCGCCACAGCTCGCGAAGCCAGCGCCACCGGAATCCGCTGGACATTCGCCCCCATGCTCGATATTGCCCGCGACCCGCGCTGGGGTCGCGTCGCCGAAGGCAATGGCGAGGATCCTTACCTGGGAGCACAGATGGCCGCTGCGCTGGTGCGCGGCTACCAGGGCGACGACCTCTCCGCCCCAGACCGCATTGTTGCCTGCGCCAAACACTACGTTGGCTATGGCACCGCCGAAGGCGGTCGCGATTATGAAGGCGGAGAAGTCTCTGAGCCCACCTTGCGCGATGTCTATCTGCCCCCCTTTCAAGCCGCAGTGCAGGCCGGTGTGGGCACGCTCATGTCCGCCTTCATCGACCTAAACGGCATCCCGGCCACGGCCAACCATCATCTGCTGACCGAAATCTTACGCGGCGAATGGGGCTTTGATGGCTTTGTCGTCTCCGATTGGGAATCGATCAAAGAGCTGATTGCTCATGGCGTTGCCGAGGACGAAGCACACGCCGCCCGCCTGGCCTTACATGCCGGCGTAGACATGGATATGGTCAGCGCCGTTTATCACCGCACCCTGGCCGATAGCCTGGCCAAGGGATTGCTGCCGATCGAAGAAGTTGACCAGGCCGTCCTGCGCATTCTGCGCATCAAACAACGCGCCGGGCTCTTCGATCAGCCCTTCACCGATCCACAACGCGAAAAGCAAGACCTGCTGCGCCCTGAAGCACGTCAACTGGCGCGTGAATTTGCCCGGCAAAGCATTGTGTTGCTCAAAAATCAGGCCAATCTTTTGCCTTTACAAGGCATTCGCCGATTGCTCGTCACAGGGCCTTTCTTGCGCGCTCGCGCCGAATTGTTTGGTACCTGGACGCCTGACGGACGGGGCGAAGACGTGACCCCATTGGATGAGGGGCTGCGTCAGCACACACCGCGCACCACCGAGCTCTGGTTTGCCGATTCGACCGACATGGCCCTGCACATGGCCCATCACAGCGATGCCATCCTGCTCTTGCTCGGCGAACACCCGGTGCGCTCCGGCGAAAACGGCAATGTCAGCGACTTGCGCCTTCCCCCCGGCCAAAGCGAATTCCTGGCTGCCCTGGCCGAACTGGGCAAGCCGATCGTCCTGGTCATCTTTGCCGGTCGCCCACTGGCATTGGAAAAAGAAATCCCCCTGGCCAATGCCGTGCTGTATACCTGGCATCCGGGCATTGAAGGCGCAGCAGCCCTGGCCGAAATTCTGTTCGGAGAAGCCGCTCCTTCGGGCCGGCTGCCGATTACTTTTCCGCGCCGCACCGGTCAGGTGCCCATCTATTACAACCACAAGAACTCAGGCCGTCCGGTCGGTTCCAGCGATTTGTTCATCACCCGTTACAGCGACCTGCTGCCCCGGCCACTCTTCCCCTTTGGATATGGCCTCACCTACACCCAGTTCTCCTACAACGACCTTCGGCTCAGCAGCTCAACCCTGCGCAAACAATTGCAGGTTCAATGCACCCTGACCAATTGTGGCACACGCCCGGGCAGCGAAGTCGTGCAACTCTACTTGCATGACCGCGTAGGCTCGCTCACCCGTCCAGTGCGAGAACTGAAAGGCTTCCAGCGCGTCACCCTTCAGCCCGGCGAAAGTCAAATCGTCACCTTCACCCTGACGGAAGAGCAGCTCGCCTTCACCCGCAGTGATGGCAGCCATGGTGCCGAACCCGGCTGGTTTGATGTTTGGGTAGCCCCCGATAGCAGCAGCGGCCTGCACGCTGAATTCCGTTACGAAGGCTGATTCAACACAGACGCCCACGGCCTACCCAAATCGGCCTTCGATATACTCCTGAGTGCGGCGATCGCGTGGACGAACGAAAATTTGCCCGCGATCGCCCCATTCAATTAACTCACCCTGCAAGAAGAATGCCGCCTGATCCGCCACACGCGCCGCCTGCTGCACATTGTGAGGTGCAATCACAATCGTATACACATCCTTCAACGTTTGCATCATCTCCTCAATGCGTGCCGTTGAAATGGGGTCGAGGGCTGAGGTCGGTTCATCCAACAACACCACCTCCGGCTGCAAGGCCAAAGTACGCGCCAGGCACAACCGCTGCTGCTGCCCACCTGACAGTGCAAAGCCAGAAGCATCCAACCGGTCATAAACCTCTTCCCATAACATGGCTTGGCGCAGCCCGCGCTCAACCGCCTCATCCAGCCTGGCCTTGCGCCGCTCCCCCATAATCCGCAGGCCATAGCACACATTCTCATAAATTGAAAGCGGCAGCGGTGCCGGGCGCGAAAACACAATCCCCACCTTACGGCGCAGTTCAACCACATCTACCGTCGGCGAAAGCAAATCCTGACCATGGAACAGCACCCGCCCGCTCACCTGTTTGACATCCGCCAAATCATTCAACCGGTTGAGCACGCGCAGCAAAGTAGATTTTCCTCCCCCCGCTGGCCCAAACAACACCGTGATGGCATGTTCCGGAATGCGCATACTGACGCCGCGCAAACTTTCATTGTTATCAGAATACGTCAAACGCAAATCTTCGATCTCAAAAATATCGCTCATCGTCGTTGGCCTTCCTTACCATTCGCGCCGGGCGCGCGCCCGCGAACGGATCAGCGTCGCCACCAGGTTCATCCCCAGCACAAACACCAGCAGCACCAACACCGTTCCAAATTGAATCTGCACCGGCATCCCCGGCACCTGCGTTGAAATCACAAAAATATGATACGGCAGGGCCATGGTTGCATCGAGCGGCGATTGAGGTAAGCGCGGCAAGAAAAAAGCCGCCCCCGTGAACAAAATTGGCGCCGTCTCGCCCGCTGCTCGCTCCAACCCCAAGATCACCCCAGTCAAGATCCCCGGCAGCGCTTGCGGCAACACCACTCGCCAAATCGTCTGCCAGCGCGTTGCCCCTAACGAGATGCTCACCACCCGAAACGACTGCGGCACAGAACGCAAAGCCTCTTCGGTTGTGCTGATAATCACCGGCAACGTCATAATCGCCAGAGTCAACGAAGCCGCCAGAATACTTGTCCCAAACCCCAAGAAAATCACAAACAACCCAAAGCCAAACAAACCATATACCACCGAAGGAATGCCAGCCAGGTTGATGATTGCAATCCGAATCAGGCGTGTCCAGGCGTTATCTGCCGCATATTCGGCAATATAAACCCCCGCTGCAACGCCGAGCGGCACAGCAAATACCGCCGTTCCCAAGGTCAGATACACCGTGCCAATAATTGCTGGCAAAATGCCACCAGCGCGCATACCTTCGCGCGGCATCGCCGTCAAAAATTCCCAGTCAATGGATGGCACCCCGCGCACGACAATATACACCACCACCAAGAAGATTGGCAGCACCGTGATCAAACTGATCAGTCGCAACAGGCCATAGCCCAATTGTTGCACACGGCGCGGCGTCAATCCCTGCCGATTGACCGACGAGAGCATCATAGGGCGTTCGTTCATGATAACAATCGCTCCGCGCGCTTGCGTTGTCGAAAACTGACCGAAGAGGCCAGCACATTGACCACGAGCGAGAACAGAAACAACACAATCCCGATCAGGAACAACACCTGATAATGCGCGCTCCCCGTCGCCACCTCGCCCATCTCTGAGGCAATCGTTGCCGTCATTGTGCGCACTGGCATAAACAAAGCATCCAGGCCATGCGGCAACGTTGGCGCATTGCCTGTAACCATCATCACCGCCATCGTCTCCCCCAAAGCACGCCCCATGCCCAGCATCACCGCCGTCAACACCCCCGAGCGCGCTGCCGGCAAGGTCACGCCCCAAATCGTCTGCCAGGGCGTTGCCCCCACGGCAAGCGCCGCCTGACGATAAGCAGCCGGCACGGTGTTAAGCGCATCTTCCGCAATCGAAACAATCGTTGGAATAGCGATCAGTCCCAACAGCAAAGCACCCGCAAAAGCCGTCAAGCCGGTCGGCAAGTCCAACAAACGGCGCAACAGCGGTGCAGCAGCAATAATGCCCAAAAAGCCAAGCACCACCGAGGGCAGCCCCGCCAACACTTCAACCAAAGGTTTCACCACCTCGCGGGTTGAACTAGGCGCCACCTCAGAAAGATAAATTGCCGTCCCAACCCCCAATGGCACCGAAACCAACATAGCCCCCAGCGTCACAATCAGCGAACCGGAAATCAATGGCAAAATGCCAAAATAGCCCTCAATCGGATACCAGCGATCGGTAAACAGCTCCCCAATGCCCACATCCGCTAACGCCGGCAACCCCTCTTTCATCAAGAAGATAAAGATCAGTGTCACCAGCAAAATGCTAGAATACCCTGAAAGTCGAATCAACAGCGTCACCAGACGGTCTTGTTGGGGAGCAGTTTGCTTTGTTTGCCTCGTCACACGCGCACCTCCGTCACACAGATAGTCCAGCGTCCAACAACTTCATGGGTTCGTCAACACTGGCACAAACCCCAATTCGGTAACGATCGCCTGTCCAGATGGGGAAAGCAACCAATCCAAATATGCTTTCACCAGGCCGGTTGGCGGGTTTTGCAACGTGTACATATACAAATCGCGCGCAATTGGATATTGACCGTTGTTCACCGTTTCAACCGAGGGCAACACAAACGGCCCGTTAGGGTCCGCTGAAACAGCAATCGTTTTCACATCCGCCGTAACATAGCCAAGTCCATCATATCCAATTGCGTTGGGGTTATCACTCACCTCAGCAATAATGCCCTCTGAAGAAGGCATCAGCAGCGTATCTGCCGAAAAAATTGTCTTATCGTCCTTGTTGCCCAAACGCAAGACGGTCTCCAAGAAGTAAACATGCGTGCCCGAATTCGTCTCGCGTGAAAGGCGCACAATGGGTCGGTCTTCTCCGCCGACCTCACTCCAATTGTTAATCTTGCCGCGATAAATCAGCGAAATCTGCTCCAGGGTAAGATGATCCACCGGGTTTTGGGGGTGGACAATCACGGCAATTGCATCGCGCGCCACCACAAATTCCATCGGCGAATAGCCCGCCTGCTGCGCTTGCGCCAATTCCTCTTCCTTCATTTGCCGCGAAGCATTGGCAAGATCCACCGTACCATTCATCAGTGCCGCAATCCCCGTCCCAGAGCCGCCCCCCGTAACCGAAATGCGCACCTGCGGATTCTCCTGCTGATAGCGCTCCGCCCAGGCCAGGGCCAGGTTAACCATCGTATCAGAGCCTTTGTTCTGCAAATAGAAAGCAGCTTCCTCTTGCTGCTGCGCCGCCGAGCGGCAGCTTACCAACAGCAACAAAAGCAACCCCCATCCCAGCCAGCCAAGCCAATATCGTTTCACGCAACCGATTATAACGCAAAATCCGCCGCAAAGCCCAAATTCAGAGTATAATCAAGGATTGTTACGTTCACGCACTGGAAAGGTCACCCCCATGGAAATCGGTTCCATTCAAATGGTTGATATTGACGAGCAAATGCGCACGGCCTACCTCGATTACGCCATGAGCGTCATCGTTGCCCGTGCCCTTCCCGATGCACGCGACGGTCTCAAACCCGTTCATCGCCGCATTCTCTATGCCATGCAAGACCTCAACCTGCACTCCAACACTGCCTACAAAAAGTCTGCCCGCATCGTCGGTGAAGTGCTCGGCAAATATCATCCGCACGGTGACATGGCCGTCTACGACGCCATGGCACGCATGGCACAAGACTTCTCCATGCGCTACCCGCTTGTCGATGGGCAAGGCAATTTTGGCTCGGTCGATGGTGATGCCCCTGCTGCCATGCGCTACACCGAGGCACGCCTTGCCGCTGCGGCAGAAGAAATGCTCGCCGACATTGACAAACAAACCGTAGATTTTATTGACAACTTCGATGGTTCACTGCAAGAACCGTCTGTCTTACCTTCACGCCTCCCCAACTTGTTACTTAATGGCTCTGCCGGCATTGCTGTTGGCATGGCAACCAACATCCCTCCGCACAACCTGCGCGAGCTTTGCGCCGCGCTTGGGTATCTCATTGACCATTATCATGAAATGGATGACATTACCATTGATGACCTGATGGAACACCTACCCGGGCCCGATTTTCCCACCGGCGGCATCATCGTTGGGCGCGAGAATATTCGGCAGGCCTATTCCACCGGACGCGGACGGCTGATCGTGCGCGGCAAAGCACACATCGAGGAACAACGCAACGGCCGTCACGTCATCAACATCACCGAAATCCCCTTTCAAATCAATAAAACCACCCTCATCGAACGCATCGCCGACCTGGTGCGCGAGGGCCGTATTGACGCCATTTCTGACCTGCGCGACGAATCCGATCAGCGCGGCATGAGCATCGTCATCGAGCTAAAGCGTGGCGCACAGCCGCGTCAGGTGCTTAATCAGCTCTACAAATACACTCCGCTCCAATCCACCTTTGGAATGCACCTCCTCGCCCTGGTCAACGGTGAACCGCGCGTCCTTTCCCTCAAGCGTGCCTTGCAAATCTTCATTGAACACCGCCAAGAGGTCATCGCCCGACGTTCGCGCTATGAGCGCGAGAAGGCGCTTGCCCGTCTGCATGTATTGGATGGCTTGCTGATTGCCCTGGCCAACCTCGATGCAGTCATTCAAACCATTCGCCAATCAGCCGATGTTGAAACCGCCCGGCAAAGCCTGGTCACCCGTTTCCACCTGACCGAGATTCAGGCCCAGGCCATTTTGGATATGCAATTGCGCCGCCTGGCCGCACTGGAACGGCAGAAAATTGAAGCTGAACATCGCGAGCTGCTCGATCAGGTTGCCTACCTGGATGAACTGCTCGCCAACCCCGACCGCGTCTTACAGGTAATCAAAGCCGACCTGGAAGCCATTGCCGCCCGCTATGGCGATGAACGGCGCACACACCTGACCGCTGAGCCGCAAGAAGAACTGCGCGACGAAGACCTCATTCCCGACGAGCCCGTGCTTATCACCATTACCCAACGCGGCTACATCAAGCGCGTCTCGGCCAATCTCTACCGCGCCCAAAATCGAGGTGGACGCGGCGTTACCGGTCAGGCCGTCAAAGAAGAAGATAACGTCCTCATGCTCGTCCCCGCCCGCACCCTGCAAACCCTGCTCTTCTTCTCCGATCACGGCAAAGTGTATTCAGAGCGAGTCTATCAGCTGCCCGATGCCGGACGCACCAGCACCGGCATTCCCATCATCAATGTCTTGTCCCTGGAAGCGGGCGAACGCATCACCGCTGCGGTTGCTGTGCCCAACTTTGAAGAAGCCAAATACTGCACCATGGCGACACTGCGCGGGCGCGTCAAGCGCGTTGCCTTGAGCGAATTTGCCAGCGTGCGCCCCTCCGGCCTGATTGCCATCACCCTGGATGCAAGCGATCAGCTCAACTGGGTGCGGCTGACCAATGGCGAACAAGACATTCTGCTCATCACCGCCAACGGACAAGCCCTGCGCTTTGCTGAGAAAGAAGTGCGCGTCATGGGGCGGCAAGCTGCCGGCGTGACCGGCATTGCCCTCAAACCCGGCGATCAGCTTGCCTCCATGGAGGTTGTTGAACCCGGCGGTGACCTGTTGCTGATTACCCGTCAAGGCTATGGCAAGCGATGTAGACTGGAAGAATACCCCACCAAAGGACGTGCCACAGGCGGCGTGTTAACCCTAAACACAAAAGCCCTGCCAAAGACGGGTCCCATTGTTTCAGCCCGAGTTGTGCAGGAAAATGAAGAAATCACCGCCATTACAACCGGCGGGATTCTCCTACGCATGAAGGTCAAAAATGTCAGCCAGCAGGGGCGTTCCAGTAGCGGTGTGCGCCTGATGGTTGTAGATGAAGGAGATGGCGTTGCCTCCTTGGCTCGCCTAATCGAAGAAAACGCCTAGCCGTTAGGGCAAAACGATCCGCCCGGTCAACAGCAAGCACAACGACCCGCCCAGGCAGGTAATAAACAACAGCATCAGCGACAGAATGAAACGCTGCGCTGCCGTCATTCCCAAAAATTGCTGCTTCTTCTTTTTGCGCTTCTTACCAGGTCGCAAGGTCACCTGCCCCTGAGTTTGATCCTGTGACACATCCTCCTCAGGCATGGATTGTACAGCCGAATTACGCAAATCATCTAACATGGGGTCTACCTCCCATCCAAAAATGTACGCAGGTGAACATCACCAACCATCACCACTGCGGAAGAACCATCCTCAAGGCGGAGCAGCAAATTCCCGTCAGCGTTCAGGCCCTCCAGCGCCCCCACAATCGGCTGCTGCCCACCTTCCACTCGCACCCACTGCCCGCGAAAAGCCAGGCTATCTTGCCAGGCATTCCAAAAACCTTGTTCGAGCATTCGCTCACGCCAGGCAAAAATGTGCGTCAAAATCGAGCGCAACAAAGCCGCTCGTTCTACCGGCTGACCCAGGCTATCTTCAACGCTTGTCGCCGGGAATTGCAACTCTTCAGCGGGCGGCACCGACTCGGCAAGCACATTGACCCCCACCCCCAAAACAACGGCCTGCGCCTGACCATCCTGCCACAACGTCTCAACCAAAATTCCACAAATTTTGCGCCCATCCACCAACACATCATTTGGCCATTTAATTTGCGCTGCTAGCCGAAGCTCAACCAGTGCGCGTTGCACAGCCAATGCCCCCAAAGCCACAAAACGTCCCAATTGTGCTTGCTCCGCCTCCGTTGGCCGCAGCAACAAACTAAAAGCCAGTGCCGTACCCGCACGCGTGACCCAGCGCCGCTCAAAACGCCCGCGCCCCTGCGTCTGTTCCTCAGCCAAAATCAGCCAACCATCCGCTGCCCCCAGCTGCGCCATCATCAATGCATCTGCATTTGTGGAACCAGTTTGCGCCAGAGCGCGCACACCGGCTAACGGCAAACCCGATCCATCAAATGTCAACAATGAATCCGACATATCCTTATTTTACCGTAAATTATCGAAAAATAGTTCCTGTGACAAATACTTTTTTATGGTATGATTGCGCGCGGAGTACTTAACCTATGGAAG
>JAIWNK010000119.1 GCA_020216845.1 Anaerolinea sp.
ATAAAATTACAATCATTGAAGGCCCTCCCCCCACCTTTCAGGTCATCGAAGATGGTTGGGCATTGGGTCTCAACGACAGCCCAACACAATTCCGCATGGCTCTCACCCACCTGCGCACCTTCAACGGCCCCGCCCTGGTAGAACGCTGCCATCGCGCCTGGAATCAAAAAGGCATCATCTACCTGCACTATCGCAATACACTTGGACTGGAAGAACGCGCCCCGATCTTTGCTGCCCGCTCAATCGAAACCGAAGAAGGGCAGGTATTGGTGTTATGGGTGCGCCATGAAAGCGAATCGCCTGAATCACAATCTGCGGGCGATTCAAACGAGGATTCCGATAGCGAGATCTGAGGCTATGCCGCTCGACTTGCCCGCCCTTCATCAGCACTTTGCTGAGCTGAAAAGCGCCGCCCAGCAGGCAAACCCGCCTGCTCAAGATGATGTGCAACAGGCACTTTGTGACTTCTTCAACGCCCAAAGCGCACAACAAATTTCGCTCTGGCCAGATTGGCAAACGCTCAATCTTCAACTTAGTCAAACGCTATTCCAAATGTTGCCCCCCGGCGCATTGGCTTTTGCACTTGGCGATGAATTTTCCAGCGAAGCGGAACAATGGAAAGCCGCCGCAGCACAACACGGCATACAGCTTTCCTGGCTAACCACCGACCCGCAGCGCGGCACACTAAGCCCAGAAACCTGGCAAGCTGCCCTCAATGCCGGTCCGCGTCTGCTGCTGCTCGATGCCGCGGCACCCACCGGCCTCATTTACCCCTTGCCACGCCTGTTGCGCCAAGAGCGGCCCAGTCATCCCATTGTCATCGTCAATGCCCGTCCATTGGCCGCCCACGCGCCGCTTGATGTGCAACGCTTTAATTGTGACGCTTTGCTCTGTCCGGGCAACGCCTTATTTGGCCCGCCCCTTGGCCTGCTCTACCAACGCCAACCAATACAAAGCAATACCACAGCCGTGCCATCCGAAGCCCTCAGTGCCCTGCAAGCAGCACTTGACTACCTGCAATGGCTCGGCCAAACCTATGGCGTTGAATTCGCCGAACGTTATGCAGAGAACTTCAGCGGACGCCCCCTAGACTACAAACAAGCCATGGCTGCCATCCGCTCCTACGAATTTGAGCTAAGTCACGCCTTGCTAGAAGAACTTGCCCGCATTCCGGGGATCGAATTATTGGGCCCAAACGACCCTTACCGCGTGGAAGAACGCATTCCCTGCTTCACCTTCCGCCTGCCTACCCCCCCGGAATACCTGCCCAACACCCCCTTAACCTTCACGGCTTG
This sequence comes from Anaerolinea sp., assembly GCA_020216845.1. Classification (GTDB taxonomy): domain Bacteria; phylum Chloroflexota; class Anaerolineae; order Anaerolineales; family Anaerolineaceae; genus JAIWNK01. Next base: position 1,296 of record JAIWNK010000119.1, read on the forward strand.
CAACAATCTGCTCAAAATTGAAGCCTTTCATTATCACACATCAGACGAAGCCTCAGCAGTTGTTGCCAGCTTACGCGTCAGTCAGAGCGCCAACCGCACTGCCAAAAATCAACCAGAAGCGATTTAATCACACAATGCCTGTTAAAACGATAAACGCCTGGGTGAGGGGGGCACCCAAACGTTTATCGTTTATTATTATAAGCACTTTGTTCCAAAAAGTCAACACATTCGCGCAAAAATTAAAAAATTCTTATCCAATCAGCGCACGCGGCGCTTCCACTCTTCCTTTAGCTGAAGCTCACGCGGACTATCGCCCGATTTGAGGTTGAGAAAATCGCTCAACAGCCGGTGAAATTTATTCGTCTCATCCAACATTGGAAAATGACCCGACTGCTCAAATGTAATCGCATGAGTATGCTCTGGCAGTTCTGCCAATTGTTCAATGTGCGGTGGAGCAATGATCGGATCCCGCTCCCCATTGACCAACAAACAGGCCGTTGGCAAAGAACGAAAGACCGTCCGCAGATCCTGATTGCCATCCACATCCAACAGCGAAATCTGCAATGCCCGCATATCCGTCTTGGGCGCATCCGTCAACACGGCCTCCGTCACTGCTGAACGGCCAAGCAACGCCTCTGCAAGCTCCAAAGGTGAGCTGTTGCGCAACCGTCCGTTGACCATCGTTTCATCCATCGGATAACTAATCGCCATCACCCGATCCACATAATCCGGATGCCGCAATGCATAATAGACGCCTAACAGCGCCCCCAGGCCATGCCCAATCAGCGCCACCCGTCCAATGCCCATATACTCCATGAAGCCATCCAACAATTGCATCTGATCATCCAACGTGTAACGACTGTTTTTGGCTGTGTCGCCAAACCCCCACAAATCCACTGCATAGGCACGGAACATGACCGAAGCTGCTTGCATCGAGGGGATCCAATAACGCCACGAACCAACCCAACCATGCAAGAAGATGAGCGGGCGGCCACGCCCTAGCACCTCATAGTGAACAATGTCGTTATCAAGAACAATGACGCTCATAAATACTTCAACTATTTTCCGTATTTTTGCAACAATTCTTGAACTCGCACCGTCAGCTCATCAGGCGCAAAGGGTTTCAATAAATATTCCGTCGCTCCGGCCTCCAAACCGGTGCGAATTTCGGTCTCTTGGCCCTTGGCCGAGAGGAAAACAACAGGAATATGCTTCACTCGATCATCCGTCTTCATCTTCGCACAGGCTTCATACCCCGTCATCAACGGCATGCGCACATCCATCAAAATCAAATCTGGCATTTCACGCGGCGCGGCTTCAACTGCCTCCGCACCATTCGGCACTGTTATTACCTCGTGTCCTGCAAACCGTAGCGTAAAAGCAATCAGGTCTCTAATATCTCTTTCGTCTTCTGCCACTAAGATTTTTGCCATTCTATCATCCCTCAGTTTTTTCTATCGGCAAAGCAAAGGAGAACGTACTCCCCTCTCCCCGTACGCCGCTGCTTGTAAACCAAATCCGCCCATGGTGCATTTCCACCAGCGTCTTCGACATTGCCAATCCCAATCCCGTCCCTGAAGTCGCCAACACCAACGGATCGTTGCCGCGATAGAAGCGCTCAAAAATACGCCCCTGTTCTTCCGGAGCAATGCCAACCCCTGTATCCACCACATCCACTTGCAACTCATCCCCTTCGACGTGCATCACCAAACGCACCAAACCGCCATCGGGCGTATAGTTATAGCCATTCAACACCAAAGACATCATGACCTGCTTGATGCGCCCATAATCACCGAGCACATACGGCAGCTGCTCGGGTGCCTCTAACACAAAACTCATCGGACGGCTTTCATCTTTCGAACGCACCTGCATTTGCGACAACACTTCTTCGCCAATCTTGCGCAAGTCCAACGATTGCAGCTCCAACTTGACCTGACCCGTTTCAACGTGTGAAAGGTCAAGCAGGTCATTAATCAACACGCTCAAGCGTGCGGTACTACCGCGCACCACTTCCAAGAAGTGCTTCTGCTGTGAGTTCAACTGTCCGGTCGCACCCATCAACATAATATCCACATACCCCTTAATCGAAGTCAGTGGTGTGCGCAATTCATGGCTCACGTTGGCGACAAATTCAGACTTAAGCCGATCAACCTGAACTTCATGCGTAATATCGCGAAAAGTCGAAACCGTGCCCAAGAACTCATTCCGCCAAACGACGGGCGCCAAATGCACCGACACAATCCGCCCGTTTTCCAGCTCAATCTGCTCCGTATAAACATCCGATTCAGCATATTCCGCCGGGGACTGCGTCCAGGTGCGGATGGTGGAAACCCAATCCATGCTGGTTTTGCCAAACATGCCCACAAATTGATCCAACGGCTTGCCGATAATCTGATCCGCGCGAATGCCCAAAATGCGCTGTGCAGAAGCGTTGAATAGCGAAACCTGATTGGTGGCATTGGTCACCAAAACACCATCTGCAACTGCTTCCAGGATGCCTCGCGAACGGCTTGCCTCAACCTGCTGCTCACGCAACATCGCGCCCAAGTCCTCAGCCTGATCGCGAATCAGTGTGAACAGTTCGGCGTTATTGAGCGCAATGCCAATTTGCCGGGCAATTGCTTCCAACAGGCCAATTTGGTCCAGGGTAAAGAAAGCCGGTTGACGATGCAACAAAATTAACGAACCGAGCGTATCTTCTCCCAACACCAATGGCACAGCCACCAGGCTGCGATAATTGAACGTCGTGCCTTCAGCAAACTTCCAACGCGTATCCGACTGAATGTCATCCACCAAGGCCGGAGAGCGCCGCCGCACCACCCAGCGCGAAATCTCTTTCTCCGACCGCAAATTACCACCCTCACCGGCCAGCGCCATCCCCGCCTGATATTGCCGATCGCGCGTTGCCAGCAAGATCATACTCTGCTCACACCCCAACGATTCATTCAAAACAGACAGGGTGCGTGTCAGCACCTGCTCAAGGTCAAGGCTGGTCGAAAGCTCCATGATGATGCGCAACAACGTTTGCGAGTTTTGGTGTTCACGGCTCAATTCAGCCGTTCGTTCTTCAACACGTTTTTCTAGCACCTCTTTCAAGCTACGCGTCTCAACAAACAGACGGGCATTTTGCACCGCAATGCCAGCCTGATTGGTAATCGTACGCGCCAACTCGATTTCCGACGGTGTGTAACGCCGCTCCTCCACGTTCATTAGCATCAGCCAGCCATGCAAATTGGTGCCATAGACAATTGGCACCACCAACAACGAAGTCACCTTACGACGCTGCAAATACGCATCGAACAATGGCCGCAAATCTGTTTCAGCAGCCACATCCATCGTGCTAAAAATACCCAAGGTTTCGCTCAACCGCACAAGCAACGGCGTCAGCGGCAACTTGCGCGGCAAACGTTCGCTCTCAATCTGCGGCGCTTCAAAATGCAGCAAAATCTGCCCTTCATCGTCCCGCAGCAAGGCCGCCGACCGATCAGCACCCAAAGCAGCCATCAACTGCTCAGCTGTCAACTTGAGGATGTGATCCACTTCCAAAGAACTGCTCAGATCTCCAGAGAAGCGGTTCAGCAACGCCAAGCGTTGAGAACGCTCATCCAACTCCGTCGTGCGGCGGACACTCTCTTCGAACAGCCGGGCATTTTCCAAAGCCACACCAGCCTGACCGGCAAAGGTCACCGCTGCCTGAACATATTCCGGCGTGTAAAAACCGGCCTCGCGCTTTTCAAGAGCAATTGCACCGATTAACTCACCCTTGGCCACCACCGGAATACCCAACCATGAGTAAAAGTCCGGCTCCACCAGGCTGGGGAAGCGCTCATCGGCGCGCACATCCGGCGCATAAATATACGCATTGGTGCGAATCATTTCCTGGAATAAAATACTGTCTTCCAGGTTGACAGACAGGCCCAAGCGACTTTCCGCATCGGCAAAGCCACTTGCCGCCGCCACCGAAAGCTGATTGGCGCGCCGCAACCACAGTGTTGCTGTATCATAGGGCACCACCGACTTGAGCAAATCCAGCAGCGACGCGATCAATTCATCAAACTGCAAATTGGTAGAAATGGTTGCTGCCACCTGCGTCAGCGCCTGCAACTGTGAGGCTCGCTGTTCTGCCGCCACAAACAAACGGGCACTTTCCAATGCCAGGGCCGTCTGCTGTGTGAGCGAAAGGGCAAGTGACTCGTCTTCGCCAGAAAACACGCCGGTGCCTTCAAAATTCTCCACAATGACCACGCCCAACACCCGTTCGCCCAGCCGCAAGGGAACAGCCATGGTACTGAGCGGCAATCTTCCATTGCTCGCCTGACGATAGGCAAGCAAATCGTCCGAGGAAAGCGGATATTGTTGTGCAAAATTCAGTTCGTTCAGCGTGCGCGGACTGCCTTCCACCACCACATCTGCTGGTAGCGAAAGCTCGTTCTCCGTCATCAAGTAGCGGATAGAAAGCAGGCTCTTGTTATCCACATATCCCTGAGCGGCGCGCGGTTCCACAACCTGCTCTTTCATCTCCAACAAGCCCACCCAACCAGCTTGAGCACCCGGAATCACATCCAACAAGCTATTGACCAGCTCTTGCAAAATTGCTTCTGGAGAAAGCGTGCCAAGCTTGCGGCTGAATTCCAACAACAAGTTAACCTCGCGCAAACGGCGGCGGGTTTCATTCAACAATTCCAGGTTTTGTAACCCCACCCCAACCTGACTCGCCAAACGCTCAAAGATGAGCTCATCTTCCTTCGCAAGATCGCTAATTGCATTCTGACCAATCGCCAAAATTGCCGCTGAACGCTGCTCAGAAATCTTCACCGGTGCAGCAATAAAGCTCTGTGCGTTGAGGGCTTGCAGCAGCGGCGAGTTATACCATTCATTTTCGTTATTGAGCACCGCCGCCATCAAAATGCGCCCATCATTCAAAACCTGACGCAGCGGATTGCGCTGCCCAAACAAAGCATCGGGGTTGACGTTGTTCGGCACTGCGCCCAAAACTTCGGTCAGGCGAATGCCAGACGGGCTCTTCTCGGCAATCAACGCCGTTTGCAAATCGAGGCGGGTCAACATTTCGCGCGCCATCACCCGCAGCACCATGCTCGAATCGGTCTGTCGGGTTGCCTCTTCTGCCATTTCCAAACCAGCCTGCACACGCTGCGAACGGCGATTCAGGTTTTGCACCACAATCATTTGTTCCAATTGGCGATGCAGCAAAATGGGCAGGCTTTCTTGCACATCCTTTGTCGCCTGTTGCAAGCGCGCCGCTTCAGCCTTCAAGTCATCCGCTTGCCGTTCCAACAACCTCATCTGACGGGAATTTTCCATCACCAACCCCGCCTGCGTCGCCAGCAATTCTAGTGCTTCCAGGGTTGGACGATCCGGACGACGGCCATCACGCGGTGCATCAGCGCTGACCATGCCCAAAGGCTTCCCTTCAAGATCATACAAAGGTACCAGCAACAAATCTTTCGGATTCCAGGCATCCACTTCCTGCCTGTCTTCCAATGGCAGAACCGTGTAAAGATGCAACTCTTGTGGAATCACCGGGCGCTTATCGGCAGGAATGAAATACACGCTGCCAAAGCGATACTCTGGCAGTAACAACACCTCCGCCCCTTTCCATGGTTGCTTACGCGTGCGCAAATCATCCCACGCCTGTTGGGAAAGGCCGCCCGAGCAAATCCGTCGCAGCATGGTTGGGTCATTCGGGTCAATCATGCTAATCAGCACAACCTGGAAAGGCGTAGCCTCTTGAATAGCCACAGCAATTGCTTCCAACGCCTTTTCCAGCGGCTGCCCAGGGCGCAAAAATTGTGAAACCTGGAACAACTTTGAAAGCGTTTCCAGCTCGCGCTTGAGCAATTCACCGCGCCGCGCCTGATCTTCGTACTGGAATGCATTGCCAAGCGCCACAGCAGCTTGCGCCGCCAGCGATTGCGCAATCTCAACCGAATCCTTATCAAAACGCCCCACGCTGTGGGCATGTAGCAAAATCAACCCTGCTGCACGTTGCCGATAAATCACCGGCACAATCATCATCGATTGTACATTCTCATGCGGTGCCGGATGTTCCTCCACCGACAGGTCATCCACATTGACAATCTCACCTGTTTCCAGGGCTCGCAACTCTAACGGCGTCCGTTCGCCAGAGGGCAAATCTCCCACATAGAAACGCACCGTCTGCTTTTCTGTCTCGGGACGATTCAAGTCAAAAAACAGAATGCTGCCACAATCCGCGCGCGTAGCGCGCAATGCCTCCGCATAGACCAACTGCAACAACGATTTGAAATCGAGCGAGGAACCCAACTCGCGGCTGATGCGCGTCAAAGCCGTCATTTGCTCCACCCGCCGCCGCAGACTTTCATCCGTTTGCGCCGCCAGGTATGATTGCTCTACCACACCTGCCAATTGACCAGCTGCAGTCACAATCGTCTGAATATCGGTCTGATCAAAAAAGCTCAACTCCTTGCTAATGAACCACAATTCCCCCACGCCCTCATTATGCACCACCAGCGGCACCCCCACCAGCGACAGCCCACTCAGCTTGCGGAAAATCGTCTGATAAAACGGCACAATCGCCTGTTCCACTTCCAGGTTGGCGATGTTTTGTGTGCGCTGACTGCCCGTCACAGTAAACGGGAACTGAGCGTCATCTGCCGACATGCGCAGCGCCCCCGTCAACATCTCTTCTGGCAAGCCAACTTGTGAAGGCACATGCAAACGCAGTACAGAGCGCTCCGAATCGATCAAAAAGGCCAATGCCGAATCGGCATGCAACAAGCGCGCAAGCTCTTGAAGCGCAAACGTCAAAATTTCATCCAGCGTTGCTGCCGAACTGGACAAACTGGTAATGCGACGCAAGGCCTCTGACCGTTGTGCCCGCTGCCGTAGCTGTTGCACCAACCCAAGGTTTTCAATCAGCGGGGCAGTCTGATTGGCCACAATCATCAGCAAATTTAGCTCGCCCTGCGTAAATGTTGCACTGCCATCAAGGTGATTGGAAGCTTGCAAATAACCAAGGTTGCGCCCGCTGGAGATGAGCGGAATTAAGACCGTATCGCGCAGACTGGCGCTCTGCGCCAGGCTTTGCAAGCCCAAAACCTCCCATTGCGGGTCTTCCGCAGCATTTGCACTGATGATCATATCCTGTTCAATCAGCGCAGTCTCCAATGGGCTCCCCGCCGCAATCGGCACCTTATACAGCTCAATGAATTGATCGGGCAAGCCATAAATTGGCGGCTGCCCCTGCAAAGAACGTGAGCTTTCATTATAAATCAAAAAGCCCAAAATCTCCACTCGCAGCAACGGAGCAATGCTTTGCACCAAATGCGCATACAAACGCTGCGGATCGCGCGCTGAGCTAAACGCCTGTGTCAATTGCGCCAGACCAGAAAGCTCCGCCGCCCGACGCTGTTCTTTTTGGTACAACAGCGCATTGTGAACAGAAATGGCCACCGCCCCAGAAACCAATTCCAGCAAATCCAGATCTGCTTTTGAAAACGTTTCGCGGGTGAATGACCCCATTTCCAACGTGCCAATGATATCTTTGCCGACAATCAGCGGCACCCCCACATACGAACGCAAAGGGAAGTCTGCCCGGTTGACTGCCTGACGATAGCCCGGCTGTGCCTCCACATCGGGCAAGAAAAGTGGCTTGCGCGTTTGATACAAAACCCCCGTAAAGCCATCTTCCCTGCGATACCGTTCCGCTCCCACAATCAGCGTCTGCTCCACGCCCACCAGACGATAGGGAACAAATAGCTGTGCTTCCACATCCCAAATGGCAATTTCCCACACATCTGCAGGAATCAGCATTTGCATATTCAGCAACACTGTTTGCAGTGTCTCTTTCAGGTCCAGGCTGGCCGCCATTGCTTGCACCAATTGCAGAATCAGCTCAACCGATTGGGTGCTCATCGCTTCTCGATCCCCCACACCCGCTGTAACCGATTGCGGGGGACGCATGGTCAACAACACCAGTGAATGGGGTTGCACAGGCAGCAAATACGAAACCGCCTCGACCTGTTTGCCTTCCACAGCAAAGCTCGCTTTGCCCCGCGCAGCACACAGGTTCAAAAAGCGTTCACCAGGACGAACCCGACGCGCCAGGCGTTCCAGGTTGGGGATTTCACCCTCTGCCAGCCCAAACAAACTGCGCGCCTCTGCATTGACCGATAAAACCCGGCCACCCTGCTGAATCACCATCACCGCATCATGGATTTCCGCTGTGCTGTCATTATCCAGAGTCAACACAGCAGGTTGCATCGGTGCGCGCAATCGGGGAGAAGAGGTGCGCGTCAACAAAATGGCAACCACCACAAAGATGGCACCAAGCAATGCAACCAGAATACCCACCAGGGCGCTATCTAAGCCAAACATTCAGGTGGCCTCATTCGCTTCTAGAGCGAATCTTTTCGGCGTTCATCCGCCGCGAGTTCCGTAATCTCTCGAATATCGGCAAAGACATGCGTCGAAGGCGAAACAATGCCAATCGCAATCGTCATCAAAGGCGCCTGACGCATTTCACCATTCTTGTCCGGTGCCAAAATGTAGCCCTGTTGGCGATCCATGAAGTTATAGTGCGCTAGCACCTCTTCTGAAAAGCGCGCCTTCAATCTTTGTCGAATGGCTTGCGCCTTATCTTCTGTCGTTAGAATGATGAAGTTATCGCCGCCCGCATGACCGATAAAGTCATTGGACGCGCCCAA
>JAIWNK010000120.1 GCA_020216845.1 Anaerolinea sp.
CTCATCCACCACCTCGCCCAACATCATCCCGGTAAAGCGCAACACGTCATTGCCAGCGATAAAGCCATACACATCTTTAAACGGCTCAAAATGATTGATGCGAATATCCATATACGCCCAGCCCTTTTGACGAATGAGCTTGCGCAGGTGATCTTCGATCAACCGCCCGGCCGGCAAACCCGATTGCGGGTCTGTCAAGCTTTCACGTTCAGAACGAGCGATGGCATTCTGCACGCGCAGCTTCAGCTCCTCAATATCAAATGGCTTGGTAATGTAATCATCCGCGCCCAACTCCAGCCCTTGCAAACGGTCACTCCGTTCATCCTTTTGCGTCAAAAAGATGACTGGAATATGACTCGTGCGGGTGTTCATGCGCAAAGTGCGGCACACCCCATAGCCATCAATATCGGGCAACATGATATCCAGCACGATCAGATGTGGCATCACATGTCGCGTCTTTTCCAACGCATCTGAGCCACGCTGTGCCACGTCTACATCGTAGCCCAACCCAGCAAAGTAGATGCGTAACATGTTGGAGATGTCTGGATCATCTTCAACAACCAACAAGCGGGCTTTACCCATAGAAGCCTCCCCGAACAGAAAGTACGAGTTTGAACATCATCTCTTAATCTTAAACGAAACTTGCATTTCTGACAACACCCAAAATCACCCAGTTCAGTGATTTTTTACCCATCTTACCAGCTTTCTTCGGTTTGCTCACCCGGTCGCGGATACAAACGCGGATGCAGCGAACCGCCTTTCAGCTTATGATGGTCACTATCTTCATACATCACATCCCGATCAATCACGCGCCGCTCCTTCGACGCGAACAACACAACATCGGATTCAATCGTACGAGCCGGATAAACGATCATCCCCGACCCAATGCGACAATTGTGTCCAACGCAACTGCCCAACACGGGCCGATTGGAATATTTGAGCTCATTGTTGGCATCGCGAGCACGGATCGGCGCCGAAATAAGGTTGAAATCCGTAAAGGTATTGCCGGCACCAATGAACGAATTGCGACCAACAACGCACATTTGCAAACATGTATTTTGCGCCACCATGCTATTATCCATGATGGTTGTCATGAAGAGCGCTGCACGAAACGGCAAAAAAGTGCCATCCCCCACCACCGAAAGCATCAGCTGACAATCCTGCGAAACGTTGACATTATCGCCAATGATGCAGTTTTCAATCACTGCTCCAGCGCCTACGGTCACATTATCGCCAATCGTCGTTGGCCCGTGAATGATGGCATGCGGGTCAATCGAACAATTGCGCCCGATCTTCACCAGCTTGGAACATTGCAAAAGCTGCACCCCTTCATAGAGTGAAGCACCCAACACGCCCAGTTTGAAGAACGGGTCGCGGTTTAGCCGGTCTTCAAAACGCGCTCCGCGGCCAAACAAGCCAAACACCGTATCCGCGATGAAAATATGCACCCACGAATCAATCGCAATCAGACTGCGCAGTGGCACCTGATAAACCAAATCCCCCGATTCGCTTGCCATATAGGTCGGAACATGATAGTAACCAATTTCACGCGCCTGCAAATCAATCACCAACGGCTCAACGGTTGGCTGCGGCCCATTGGGGTAATACCACAAATCAGCCAAATACACATCCCCCGCTGCCGTATAAGACACCGAAAGCGGCAAACAATGCTCGCGAAACGCCGGATCATTGATCGAAAAAGCTGCCCGCACTGCCTTCTTTTGCCGCACTGCGGTTTCAATGAAGGCTTTGATGTAATTTTCATCAAAGAACAAATTGTCGCGATAGACCAAACAAGGTTCGCGCGTCTGCGGCATGCGCATTCCCGGCGGAAGCTCCAGCTCGCGCGTGACGTAGGGCGCCAATAAATCGCGCTGAATCAACCACAGCGGCTTGTTCTGAATGCGCAAATCGCGCGCCTTCTCATTGAAGGGAGAAAGATAGCGCGGACAATTGAGAATGATTTTGAGCATACGTCCTCAGTCCAAAGCCTGCTGATCGATTTGAAACACACACGCCGATGCGCCCAAAGCGCTACACTGACTTTCTACCACGGCATAATACCTGCCATTGCTCGCCCAAGCCATAAATTCTTGCAAGAAACCCACCCAAAAATGACACACTGCTTCTTGCGTCTGCCGATGCCAGCATTCCGGGCAATTTTCCACCCATAGCAACCAATGCCCAGGCGTTTCTTCCAGCCGCACGGTGATGTGACACAGATTACTCAACAAACGCGCCAACACATCCAACCCACTGGAAAGGCGCGCCTGAGTCGGTAAAAGCCGAAAATCCATTTGTGTCAGTCCGGCTCGTTCGCCAAACTGACGCAAAAAATAGGGGAAACTGGCCCGCCCCGCCCGCAAGGCAATTCCCCGCCCGCCACGCGGCCCATACAAGCTTTCCAAAGCAATTTGCAAACCAGCAATTTCTTCAAATGTCAGGTCTTGTTCAAAATCTGGTCCGCCTTCTTGCGGCAAAAGGCGCGTCTGCAAACCGAGGTTAAAAACCGCGTTCACGCCTGCCTGACCAATGATTTCGCGCACCCCTTCTTGCACCACCTGCATCAGCAAATTGGAACAACTCAGGGTCACAGTTGCCTCACGATTCAGATTGTCCATCCAAGAATGATTTCAGTTTTTCCATAAAAATGCGCGGCTCATCCAACATAATGAAATGGCCGGCTGTCTTAAATCGTTCAATGCGCGCCCCCGGAACGCCCTGTTTGAGCACCGCCCACTGATTGGGATTGACAATGTTATCCCGATCGCCATACATGCCCATGGCCGGCACCTGAATTCGATTCAGATCAGGGCGCAAATCCGTACGACGGAGCGAAGCAATGCTCAGCAGGAACGAATCCAGCGTTGTACGTGTCAAATCTCGGTCCATCATATCCGGGAAGCGCGGGTCACGGCAAATCATCGGTGCAGCCAACCGCATGGCTGCCCGAAATACACCAAAAAGATTGAATAATGCCCAAGCATTCAGCCGATAGCCCGCCAGTTTCAGCGCAAAAGCCAACGAAGACCCCACAATCGGCGAGCCAACAACCGTCACACGCTGCACCCGTTCCGGATAGCGCAACGCCACCAACAGGCTCACCGTTCCCCCCATGCTATGCCCCACCAACGGCGCCTGAATGATCCCCAACTTATCCATAAATTGCCCAACCAGGGCTACGAAATCCTGCACCTGATACGTGTCCAGTTTGCGTCCTGATTCGCCGAACCCCCAAAAATCAAGTGCATAGGTGCGATAATATTGACCCAGGAAGGTCATTGTTTCTTGCCACAAGCCCCACGACCCCAACCAGCCATGCAACAGGATAACAGGCTTGCCGCGCCCATATACCTCATAATGCAAAATACCCTGGTCTGTCGTAATCGAAGACACAAATACCTTCCTACGCCTGTCCAGCTTCCATCTCAGCCAAAATGCTGTACAACAGCTCCAACAAAACACCCTTCACTGTTTCACGATTGGTCGCCACACAAGGCAGTAGCTTCACCTTGCCATCCAGGCGCAAAGCTACCCGCATATCTTCCAAGTCCCAGGCATCAGCACGGTCTTGCTTGTTGGCAGCCACCACATAGGGCGTCGGCGCATAGGCACGGAACGTCTCCAAAATGCTACGCGCTTCGCGGAAGGTTTCAGGACGGGTACTATCCACCATCACGATAAAACCCAACATACCTTCTGAGAGAATCTCCCACATGAAATCAAACCGTTTCTGACCTGGCGTGCCAAACAAATACAGCACCAAATCTTCATCTACAGTGATGCGACCAAAATCCATCGCCACCGTAGTAGAATCCTTCACCCGCTCTACGTCGGATGAAATTTTTCGCTCAGTCGAAACCACATCAATTTCACTGACTGCGCGAATGAACTCTGTCTTACCTGAGTTGAAGGGACCTGTGACTACAATTTTGACGGTTTGCATTTGCAACGTCCTTCCATAAGATAAATTACAAAGAACGAATTCTACTGATCAAACGATTGACCAACAACTTTTGCTCACCACGATCCGTCGTCGGGAACATCCGCGCCTGCGGCGCCGGCGGAGCGCCATCGGGCCGAACCACTTCCACCAGGCCTGCTTGCAACAAGCTATACACCACCCGCCGAATTTCCAGATCATTCATTTTGGCAAAGCGCGCAATCTGTCGCATGGTATTCTTAGGGTTGACGTGTGAAACCACCCGCCACTCTTGCACGCTTAAGTTAACATTGCGAATATTGGTACCTGGCCGATCAGTGAACTTCAAAGCCATATCCAGGCTAGGAATTTCTTCTTGCAATTGTTCCAATTCGCGCAGCTGTCGCGACCCTTCGACAATCAAGTTTTCCAGGTCAATCCGCACCAAAATGCGATCTTCCGGCAGCTCCCCCTCACCATCAAAATGGAAGAAACCATCCACCCAGGTGAACAGCCGCCGCACCACATCTGCGCAATAAACCTGCAAACTTTCAATAATGTCCGCTTGTGTCAAATAACCAGCATTCACCAATAACAGGCCCAATTCTTTATCCGTCATATTGGCGGCACGTTCCTTCAAAATGCGATATTGGGTTGCATTGATTTTGTTGCTGCGTTGCAAAATAGAAGCCAGCGCATTCTCTTCCTGACCATATTGCGCATAAGCCAATTTGCCATCTCGAAATATCAGGCGGGCAATATCCCCCGAACCTTCAATAACCAGCGTCCCAGTCTTGCGCGCTAAATTAACCAGGTTCAACAACTGGGTGATCGTGAAGTCTTTTAGGTTACCTTTTAATGCCATAAACCGGCCTCGAATGGAAGAGTGTCAGTATTTGTAAATTATACAGTCAAGCCGAAATCCAGTCAATTAAAATCACCCTTCACTTTTGCAAAATTGGTTTCAAAACAGGCCTTTTCAGCAGTTTTTGCAAAAAACACGCAAAATGCGCTAGAATTGCTGTATGCCAGACCTGAGTCACACCCTGCAAGGCCACGACCTGGGCTTCCTCAAAATGATCGCCAATGCCTGGGGGCTCGAATTGCTTGCCCCAGACGCACGGCACGCCCAACAAGAACTATTGTTGGCACTGCTCAAAGCCAACCTGGTGCGCGAAGTGGTCGAGGCGCTGCCCGCAGAGGTGCGCGCCGCCCTGCAAACCCTGCTGGAAAACGATGGTCGCTTGCCCTGGCCAGTATTCACCCGCCGCTTTGGCGAAGTACGCAGCATGGGCGCAGCCCGGCGCGATCGCGAACGCCCCGATCTCAACCCCATCTCTCCCGCTGAGTGGCTGTGGTACCGCGCCCTGATTGGACGCAACTTCCTCGACCCGCCCCCCGCCACGCAGGAATATGCCTACATCCCCGACGATTTGCTTGCTCTGCTGCGCCCGCTTTATGCCCCGCACAACCTATCCCTGGGCCGGCCTGCCACCCCCGCCGAAAGCGCCCACCCCCTGCCCGCCGATGATTCCATCCTCGATCAGGCCTGCACCCTGTTAGCTGCTCTGCGGCTCAATCTTGAACCACCCACCTTGCCCGACATGCCCTCCATCGCCCTACAAACCTTGCTGCACAGCGCCGGGTTGCTAGATGAGCAAAATCAACCCAACCCCGAAGCAGTGCGCGCCTTCCTGGAAGCCAAACGTGGCATTGCTCTGTCACAGCTCGTCCAGGCCTGGATGAACAGCTCAGATTTCAATGAATTGCTGCTCTTACCCGGCCTGCGCGCCGAGGGCAATTGGCGCAACAACCCGCTGCACACCCGTCACACGGTATTGGGCTGGATCAGTCAGTTGCCTTCAGATACCTGGTGGAGCCTTTCCGCCTTCATTGCAGCCATTCACAAATATCAGCCCGATTTTCAACGTCCCGCCGGCGATTACGATTCGTGGTTCCTGTGGCATGAGCAAAGCGGGCAATTCTTGCGCGGCTTTGCCAGCTGGGAGGCCGTTGAGGGCGCCCTGCTGCGTTATTTCGTCTGCGGCCCAATGCATTGGCTTGGGCTGCTGGACCTGTCAGCTCCTGCACCCAACGCTGCGCCAACCGCTTTCCGACGCTCTGCTTGGGCCGAGGCCCTATGGCACGGTCAATCACCGCCCCTACCGGAAGAGGAAGGCGAGCTAAGCATCCTCTCCGATGGCAAAATCAGACTTGCGCCACGAGCGCCGCGCGCCTTGCGCTACCAAATTGCCCGCTCTTGCGCTTGGTTAAGCAATGAGGGCGGTTCGTACACCTACCAAATTACGCCTGCCGCGCTGGAACGAGCTGCCCGGCAGGGGCTCAAACCCAGTCACCTGCTCAATTTGCTGCGCCGTCATAGCAGCACCGCCTTGCCACCCAGCGTGCTGCACGCCATCGAACGCTGGGAAGCACACGGTTGTCAGGCACACATCCAGTCCGTCAGCCTGCTGCGCGTGCAAACCCCCGAAATTTTGGCAGCACTGCGAAAGACCCGCGCCGCCCGCTACCTGGGCGAAAGCCTGACCCCAACCGTTGTGCTGCTCAAACCTGGCAGCGATGAAATTGTGCAGCACGCCTTGCTTGAAATTGGCTACCTGGGTGAAATCAAAACCTCCGATCAACCCGCTGTTTGAACCACCCCTCGCTCACACAAACGGGCCAACGCGTTGACCACCGCCGGGTCAAACTGCGAGCCTACACCGTTGCCAATTCTTTGCAAAGCTTGCTCAATTGTCATTGCCTTGCGATAAGGCCGGCTCGAAGTCATCGCGTCGAAAGCATCGGCAACCGAAACAATCCGCCCCAAAATCGAAATCTCATCTCCCGCCAACCCATGCGGATACCCTTTGCCATCCAGGCGCTCATGGTGTTGCGTGACGGCATAACGTTCAGCGCTCAACAAATGCACTTGTGAAAGAATGCGTTCCCCCGTCAACGGGTGCATTTTCATCATCATATATTCCTCATCCGTCAGCGCCTCTTGCTTGCGCAGCACCGCATCAGGCACACCAATTTTGCCAATGTCGTGCATCAGGCTGCCCAGCCGTAGGTGATAGAGGGTTTCGGCGTCCAGCCCTATTTCCTCACCCAATGCAACCGAAAGGTTGGAAACGCGCACCGAATGACCCTGTGTGTAGGGATCGCGCGCATCCAACATTTGCATCAGAACCCGAATCATATCCTCAAACAATTGCAGCGAGTCTGAATACAACGTCGCCACCTGTAGCATGGTAGCCGCCTGATTGGCAAATGTTTCCAGCAACGCCACATCCAACTCATCAAATGTTCCCCCCTTTTTGTTAATCGCTTCCAGGCCACCAATGATCTGCTCCGTCATTTCACCGCGCCGACTGCCCAAATTGATCGTGCGCGAGCGCAACGGCACCGCTAACAATGAGCGCGTCGTGAACTGAATGGCACGATCCACTCCCGAAAAATGGCGCTTGTCGCTGCGGGCATCGTTGACAATCACCGATTCTCCGGTTTGCGCCACATAGCCAATCACGCCCTTGCCCAGCGGCACACGCACACGCGTGCTCTGCTCGTCATTCAGGTTCGAAGACATCTCCATGATCAGCTGTTGTGTTTCGTTGTCTATAATGAACAAAGAGCTAGCCTCTGCCCCTAACAAGTCACTGGCATTTTCAATAATCAACCGCAAAATTTGCTCGCGGTCCAAACTCGACCCCATTTTGCCAACGAACTCCAACAAACGATGCAATCGTTCCACCCGTTGTGTGCTTTGGCTCAGCAACGTGCGGGTATGCACTTCCTCGGCCAGACGACGCCCCAATTTCATCAACGCATTTTCCGCCTCGCGCTGCGGGTTGAAAAACAGCAACACCCCCAAAGATTGTTCCGCAAGCCAGATAGGCAACGCCAACACCCGCTGCACATTGGCGCTCTTTGCCTTTGGCACCTCCTGCTGCACCAATCCCCGGAACTGACGCATATTGAAGGCCAGGTCATGCAACCATTGATCATCCACTGTCAAAGCACAGGCATCTGCTTCGCAGCTCACCGCCACCGGATAGAGGTGTTCGGCGCTGAGATCCGACCACCAGGCCACCGCCATCGGTGCTTCACACAAAAACCGTCCCAGTTCAAGCATGGGCTGCAAAAATTCTTCCAGGAAAAGCTCCGCAGCAGGATTGTTGGATTCTACAAACATCTTCTTTACTCCAATAATACTTTCGTCACAGCTTGCAAATCAAGCGCTGCGCCGCGCTGCATCGCCTCAGATAAACCCTCTTCGGACAACGAACGTCGCAACACCCCCAGCCCAAACTCTGCCGCCATGCTCACATCGCTATTCGTCTGCGCATGACTCAGCGCCAGGCCAATCAATTCTGCAGAACGTTGAAACAGACCCTCAACGGCGAACACATAGCCAAAGCCGGCCAGGCATTCCAGCACCAACGATGGCACCTCAATCTCAGTGGCAATTTGCAAAGCCTGACGCAACATCTGTTCAGCCATAGCACAATCCCCTGCGCCACACAAGGCATAGGCCAAATTTTGCAAACAAGTCGCCTCGCCCTCACGGTCTCCAATTTCGCGCATCATCTGCAAACTTTCGCGGGTATATTGTTGTGCCAGGGCCAATTCGCCGCGCAGCACCGCGCCCCAACCCAAATTCATTAACAAGCGACTGGTAACGGTTGGGTCACCAATCTTGCGTGCCAGGGGCAAGCCCTGTTCATAATAACGCTGCGCCTGTTCCGCATCGCCCATGCTGCTATACAAGTTGCCAATGTTGTTGAGCAGCCCGCACAACCCGCGCCGATTGCCCACCTGTTGTTCAATCGCCATTGCCTGCTGATAGCAATTCATTGCCGCCTCAAAATCGCCCTCATCGGCAAGCACCAACCCCAAATTGGTCAGTGCTGCCGCCATACCAGAAGGGTCACCAATCTCGCGGTTCAATTGCAGGCTCTCATTCAACCAGGTTTTGGCATTGTCAAAATCGCCTTGCATCCAGGCAATCACACCCAGACTGCTCAAGCAAGAGGACATCCCCGTCTTACGTTGATACTTCACTTCCAATGCTAGCGCCTGACGAATGCGTTCGATTGCCTCGGCATAATTGCCCTGATAATACGCCAGCGACCCCAGAGTCCGAAACGCCTGCGCCAGAGCCATTTCATCCCCGGCAAGCTGCGCCTGCTCAATTTGACGTTCAATGGTTGCCTGCGCTTCATTATACTGTCCCAAACGCATCTGAATTCCACCCAAGGCACCCAATGCTTCAATCCACAAAGCACCCCGACTCTGCGCTTCAGCCTCGGCCTGCGCATACTGCTCCAAGGCAGCGCCATAATCGCCCATTCGTTCAAAGGCACGCCCGCGCCCCAACAACAAGCGCAAACGGATTTGCTCATCCGGCGCTTCTGATAACAACTTCCAGGCACGGTCGAAGGCATTCAGGGCCTGTGCGGGCGCAGACGCGCGCAACGCCACCTCGCCCGCCCGTTCAAACCAACTGACTGCCTCAGCAGCTGCTCCAGCCTGCTCATAATGTCCAGCAATCACCCCAGCATATTCGTTCAGGCGCGCCCCGCCCACTGCCTCAAGCCATTCCGCCGCCTGACGGTGATAGATACGCCGCAATTTGAGCAAGACCATGTGATAGGCCACATCGCGCAGCAAAGCATGCTTGAAGGTATATTCCCTCATGCCAGCAAAAGCTGCTCGTTCACGCTGATAGATCAACTCACGCTCCATCACTGCTTTTAGCAAGGGGGGCACCTGTAACAACCGCTCGCCCGGGGCGTGCAATTTTTCCAAAGCTGCGTCCCAAAACACGCGTCCCAACACCGAAGCGCGTTGCAACAATTCGGCCTCAGCGGGCGGCAAACTATCCAAACGCGCCTGCAACAATTCGGTCAAGGTCGAAGGAATGCGCGTGCGCTGCAAACGCTCCATCTCAACCTGCCAGGCATCTTCGCCGCGCCGAATCACGCCATCATCTAGCAACACCTTGATCAATTCCTCCACATAAAAGGGGTTGCCATCCGCATTTTGCACCACCATCTCACACAAGGCCTCTGGCAAATCAGCCACCTTTGCAAGGATTTCACGCACCAACCGTTCACTATCTTGCAATGATAGCGGGTGCAACTCAATCTGCAGCAAAGCCTGCCCCGCCCCCCATTGTGGCAAACGCTCAAACAACGCCGGACGACTGAGCGCCACACACAACACCCGTTCGCCAGCCAGCTCTTCGGACAGCTGCGCCATCAATTCCAGAGAAGCCTCATCCGCCCAATGGATGTCTTCAAAGAACAACACCAATGGGTTTTGCCGCGCAATGCCGCGCAAATAGGCCAACAGGTACGCCCGAGCGGTGCGCGCAAAATTGGGGCTGCCCAAGACATTTGCCACGCGGCTATCGGCAAAGTCAAAGCCAACCAATGCCCCCACCCATTGTGCCTGCTCCGCTTGCAAGAATCCGCTCATGCCAGCATTGAACTTTTGCCGGGCCAGTTCCGCTGAGTCGCTTTCAAAAATATCAAAACGATTGCGAAACAGATCGCGCCAAATGCCATACGGCACATGCACCATTTCGGGCGTTGCCCGCCCGCGAAAAGCCGTCACAACCTGTTCATGAGATTCCAGCCACTTTTCGAATTCATGCAACAAGCGCGACTTGCCAATTCCCGCCTCGCCCCGCACCACCACCACATGCGCTTGGCCCTGCTCAACAACCTGTGCAAACAGTTGCTTAAGCTGCGCGAACTCAGCATCCCGCCCAACCATGTGCGTTTCCACCCCTTCGACACCGCGCGTTGCCATACGAAAAGCGCGCGCCCGCGCCCGTTGCACCACATACGTTGTCAAAGGTTCACTCTTGCCCTTCACCATCAGCGGTGGCTGTGGAAGCATATCAAACAGCCCGCGCACCTGCAAGAATGCCTCATGTGAGATTAAAACCCCGCCCAAAGGGGCGGCGGTTTGTAAGCGACTGGCAAGGTTGACCGCATCCCCCGTTACCGAAACTTCCCCTTGTGTGCCCACCGCCCCAAACAACACCAGGCCACTATGCACACCAATGCGCATGCGCAACACCCCGCCCCCACTGGGAATCGGCAAAGCCAGATTGGCAATTTCTGTTTGCATGGCCAGCGCGGCCCGCAGCGCCTGTTCGGTATCATCCTCGCGCGTCCCTGCCACACCCCACAACGCCAACACCGCATCGCCGATGTGTTTATCAATCTTGCCGCCGTGTCGTTGAATGATGGCATCAAGCCGTAGCCACAGACTGTTCATCAAGTCGTGAACTTCTTCAGCGTCCATCTTCTCAGAAAGCGACGTAAACCCCGACACATCCGCAAACAAAATCGTCACCTGTTTGCGTTGCTGTGCAGCAGGTTGCGCCTGTAATTCGGCGATTTTCTGCTTCAACCCGGCCACTGCGGCATTCACCGCCAGATCTCCCAAAATTGGGCGTTGACTTTCAAGAACGGCTATTGCTTGTTGAAGTTCTTCAAGACTGCTCATTCCGGCTCCGGGTTTCTAAGATTGCGCGTCACGCCACATCACATTGCTGCTCAAATAGCATACCCGAAAGCGGAATGGTTGTCAATTTAAACCCTCATGGTTTTACACCCGTGGGCATGGCGGTCTTGAACCAGGCCTTGACCCTCACATACCCAGCCATGCCCGCCACCAACCACGGAATACGCTGAACACACGGAATGCCCCCGCGTAGGGGCATGGCGGTCTTGAACCAGGCCTTGACCCTCACATACCCAGCCATGCCCACACCGAACCACGGAATACGCTGAACACACGGAATGCCCCCGCGTAGGGGCATGGCGGTCTTGAACCAGACCTTGGCCCTCACACATACCCAGCCATGTCCGCATCCCCCCAACCAAGATTACTTTCACATTTCAAATGCCCCAGGAGGGAATGGAATACCACACCCTTCGGGTGCCCCCAACCAAGATTACTTTCAC
>JAIWNK010000121.1 GCA_020216845.1 Anaerolinea sp.
TGGGGGTGACATTCGCGTCCCTGGTGGATCACAAACGGGCTGAAAGCCCTCATGGTATTGGAAGAGCTGCGGGTAGCAGCTCTTTTTTTGTGTGTGGGGGTTCAGGGCCCCCCATGGGGGTGACATTCGCGTCCCTGGTGGGGATCACAAACGGGCTGAAAGCCCTCATGGTATTGGAAGAGCTGCGGGTAGCAGCTCTTTTTTTGTGTGTGTGGGGGTTCAGGGCCCCCAAAAAAACTTTTTGGGGGGATCTGTGCTTTGGGGAATCTCGTGTGGCGCGCTATGATACAATTAACCGCAAGGAGACTTGCGTATGAAAGTGGTCATTTTGGCTGGCGGAAAAGGCACGCGCCTGCAAGAGGAGACGACGCTTAAGCCCAAACCCATGGTCGAGATTGGCGGACGACCAATGCTTTGGCATATCATGAAGATCTATGCTGCCGCAGGTTTTGATGAATTTGTCCTGGCGTTGGGCTATAAGGGCGAGATTATCAAGGATTATTTTTTGCATTATCATGAGCACCGTTCGAGCCTGACGGTGCGATTGCGCGCCGGTGAGGTGCAATTGCACGATGGCCCGCGCGAGGATTGGACGGTGCATCTGCTCGATACGGGGGAGGAGACGCTGACCGGCGGGCGGGTGCGTCGGGCGGCGCAGTTCATCGGGCCGGAGCGTTTCCTGCTCACCTATGGCGATGGGGTGGCCAACATTGACCTGCCGGCGTTGTTGGCCTTCCATGAACGGCAGCACGCGCTCGTGACGCTGACGGTTGTCCGTCCGCCGGCGCGCTTTGGCGGTGTGACGCTGGATGGAGACCGGGTGGCGTGCTTTGAAGAAAAGCCGCAAATTGGCGAGGGCTGGATCAATGGTGGGTTCTTTGTCATTGAGCCGCAAGTGTTGGATTGGATTGGGGGCGACGCGACCCCGTTTGAGTTTGACACCTTGCCGCGCCTGGCTGCCGCAGGGCAATTGGCTGCCTATCGGCATGAGGGCTTTTGGCAGTGTATGGATACGCTGCGCGATGTGCAATTATTGGAACATTTATGGGCGCAGGGCAAGGCGCCCTGGAAGGTGTGGCCTGAATGAGCTTTGATTGGTTGGGCAAGCGCGTGTTGGTGACCGGTGCAAGTGGCATCGTTGGCTCGTGGTTGGTGCGTGAATTGCTGGGGCGCGGTGCCTATGTAGTGGCACTGATCCATCATGCTGATCCGCAATCAGAATTGTTGCGCAGTGGGCTGGTGCAGCAGACGGCGGTGATCAACGGGGCGTTGGAGGATGAGCATTGCATTGAACGGGCGATTAACAAGCACGAGGTGGATACGGTCTTTCACTTGGGGGCGCAGCCGATTGTGGGTGTGGCGCAGCGTGCCCCGTTGCAAACATTCGAGACCAATATTCGCGGCACCTATTTGTTGTTGGATGCCTGCTGGCGCATGCGCAGCCTGGTGCAACGCGTGGTGATTGCATCGAGCGACAAGGCCTACGGTGAGCAGCCCAACCTGCCCTACCGCGAGGACATGCCATTGCAGGGGCGGTATCCCTATGAAGTTTCGAAGAGCTGTGCCGATTTGTTGGCGCAAAGCTATGCCGTCAGCTATGGCTTGCCGGTGACGATTGCGCGCTGTGGCAACATCTATGGCGGCGGCGATTTGAACTGGAGCCGGATTGTGCCTGGCACGATCCGCTCTTTGCTGCGCGGTGAGCGCCCGCTGATTCGCAGCAATGGTCAGTTTGTGCGTGATTACATTTACGTTCGTGATGTCGTCGCAGCGTATGTGCGCCTGGCCGAAGAGGTGCAGCGCGCCGATGTGCAGGGGCAGGCATTTAATTTTAGCAACGAAGCTCCGCTGACGGTGCTGGAGATTGTCAACGCAGTTTGCGATGCGCTGGGACGCAAAGATTTATCGCCAATCATTCAAAATCAGGCGGTGGGCGAGATCCCCGATCAATATCTTTCGGCAGAGAAGGCCCATCGTGTGTTGGGCTGGCAGCCGGCCTATTCGTTGGCGCAAGGGTTGAGCGAAACCGTGGCCTGGTATCGGCAGTTTTTTGCCCGTCAGGAGGGGTGAGCGTTGGAAACGGATGCATTGCGAGCTGAAATTTTGCGCCTGGTGGCCGACTATGCGGCGCAGGCGTTTGCGCCGCGCCCGTTTGTGCCGGGGGTTAGCCCGGTGCCTGTTTCGGGGCGGGTGTTTGATGGCGATGAGGTGCAACACCTGGTGGATGCGGCGTTGGATTTTTGGCTGACGACCGGGCGCTTTGCGGAACAGTTTGAAGGGGCGTTTGCGCGCTTTTTGGGGGTGCGCCATGCGTTGTTGTGCAATTCTGGCTCTTCGGCCAACTTGCTGGCGGTTACGGCGCTGACCTCACCGCAGTTGGGCAAACGGGCCTTGCGCCCTGGCGACGAGGTGTTGACCGCGGCGGCGGGTTTTCCGACGACGGTGAACCCGATTGTGCAAAATCAGCTGGTGCCGGTGTTGGTGGATGTGGATCTGCCGGGCTACAATGTTTCGGCGCAACGGCTGGCAGAGGCGCTTTCGCCGCGCACGCGGGCGATCATTCTGGCGCATACGCTTGGTAATCCGTTTGAGCTTGAGGCGGTGCGCGCCCTGGCACAGGAACACGACCTGTGGCTGATTGAAGATACCTGCGATGCCTTGGGCAGCCGCTACCGCGGGCAACTGACCGGCACATTTGGCGACCTGGCAACGTTTAGCTTTTACCCGGCGCATCATATCACCATGGGCGAGGGTGGTTGTGTGGTGACGCAGCAGCCGCGCCTGAAGAAGATTGTCGAATCGTTTCGCGATTGGGGAAGGGATTGTTGGTGCGCTCCTGGGCAGGATAATACCTGTGGCAAGCGCTTCGATTGGCAATTGGGGCAATTGCCCTATGGCTATGATCACAAGTACACCTATTCTCACATCGGCTATAACCTCAAGCTGACCGATATGCAAGCAGCGGTGGGGGTGGCGCAGCTGCAAAAGCTGCCCGATTTCATTGCTGCCCGGCGACGCAACTGGCAGTATCTTTATGATGGGCTCAAGCCCTTGGAGGAGTTTTTCCTCTTGCCGCAGGCAACGCCTGATAGCGAACCGGCCTGGTTTGGCTTTTTGCTGACGGTGCGTCCAGGTGCGCCGTTTGAGCGGCAGCATCTCATCCGGCGGTTGGATGAGGCGCGCATTGGCACGCGCCTGCTGTTTGGCGGCAACCTGGCCCGCCAACCGGCCTATCAGGGGCTGCCGTTGCGCCTGTCGGGCACGCTGGAAAATTCTGACCTGGTGATGGAACGCAGTTTTTGGCTTGGGGTTTACCCTGGCTTGAGCAACGAGATGTTGGCGTACGTGGTGCAGGTGATCAGCGATTTCGTGCGGCATTTTTCGCCCAAATGAGCGAGTGGAATCCTGGACAAAACCGGCAGTGTCGAGTAAAATAGGCGTTCGAATTCTGAATGCACGGTTTTTGGAGGAAGTACTTTGGCAAACATTAAATCTCAAATCAAGCGCAATCGGCAGAACGAAGTCAAGCGGCTGCGCAATCGTGTTTATCGTGGTTCGGCTCGCACCGCGGTTTCCAAGGCGCGCCAGGCTCTGCAGAGCGGAGACGTGACGGTGTCGCAGGCTTCGGTGAAGAATGCCATTCGCATGTTGGATCGCGCTGCGCAGAAGGGCGTCATTCACAAAAACAATGCTGCCCGCCGCAAGAGCCGCTTGATGAAACACCTCGCCGCTCAGGCGAAGTAGGTTGGGTTTCCCGGCGCGAGCCGGTTGGAGCTGATTCTTGGAGCAGCGGGAGTGCAGGTCTCCCGCTTTTGCTTTTTGTCACCCTGGGCCAGTGAGGTGCGTCCTCTGGGGCGCACAGGGCTGTTGTGTTATAATGATTGGCAAGACTGGATGGAAAGGCGATATGTTCGAACGCGAACAGCAGCAAGTGGAACAAGAGATTCGAGCGCTGTGTGCTGCCTGGGGCTTGCCGCAGCTTGACCTGCAATGGAGCTGGATTCCGTTCAGCGGACATTGGGGCATTTCCACGTCTTTCTTCCAGCTGGCTGCTCAGGCAGTGCGTCAGAGTGGGCAGGGCGGCAACGTGCCGGCCCGCGCCCAAGAAATTGCGGCGCAGGTTGTTGCGGCGCTGGGCACCCCGGCCGGTTTTGAGCGGGTTGAAGCGGTTAAGGGGTACCTGAATTTGTATTTTGACACGGCAGAATTCAGTCGCCGTGTGCTGGAAGAGATTTTGACACAAGGCAGCGCCTATGGTCGGGCGCCGCGGCGCGGCGAGCGGGTGATGATTGAGTTTTCGCACCCGAACACGCACAAAGCATTTCACGTTGGACATTTGCGCGGCACAATTTTGGGCGATGTGATTGCCCGCCTGCTGGATGCCGCCGGCTATGATGTGGTGCGTGCCAACTATCCCGGCGATATGGGCCTGCACGTGATTAAGTGGTTGTGGTGCTACCTGACGTACCATGCTGGTGAGCGTCCGGGGGCCGACATCACCCGCTGGATGGGGGAGATTTACGCCGATGCGACCCGCCGTCTGGAAGCGGACCCTGAGCTTGAAAAAGACGTGCGGCAGGTTTACGTCCGTTGGGATCAGCGAGACCCGCAGCTTGTGGCTTTGTGGCAAGAGACGCGCCAATGGTCGTTGGATGGCTTTGCGGAGATGTATGCACAGTTGGGCGTCGCGTTTGACTGCTATTATTTCAACAGCCAAATGGAATTGCCCGGCAAACAGGTGGTGCAGCAGCTGATTGAGCGTGGCATTGCTCAGGATGAACGCCCTGAGGGGGCGGTGATTGTCAAGATTGATGAACAGCTTGGGCTGACGAAGGAAAAATATCGCGTGGCGGTGGTGCTGCGTTCGGATGGAACGGCCCTCTATGCGACCGAAGATTTGGCCCTGGCGCTGAAAAAATTTGCCGATTACCCTGACCTGACCCGTTCGCTTTACCTGGTGGATGTGCGTCAGTCGTTACATTTTCAACAAATCTTCAAGATTTTGGAGCTCGCCGGTTACCCGGAGGGGCAACGCAGCGAGCACATTTCGTATGAATTGGTCAACCTGCCGGGGAATGTGGTCATGTCCTCGCGCGAAGGCACCGTGGTGCTGCTGGAAGATTTGCTGCGCGAGGCAACCCGCCGCGCTCTGGAGGTGGTGCGCGAGAAAAACCCATCCCTGAGCGAAGAGCAAATGCTCGAGGTGGCGCGGGCGGTTGGCATTGGTGCCTTGCGCTATCCGATGCTGGCGCGCGAAAATACCAAGACGGTTACGTTTGATTGGCAGAGCGCGCTGGACTTCAATGGCCGCTCAGCAGCGTATATTCAGTATGCGCATGTGCGCGCCAACAGCATTCTGCGCAAGTATGCAGAACAATCACAGTCTGCTGGCCTGCCGGAAGCCAATTTCCACTATGAGATGGATGAGAAAGAAGTTGAGCTGATTGATCGCATGGCGCGCCTGACCGAAACGGTGCAGCGTGCGGCGGCAGAATATAACCCGATTCTGTTGGCCAACCTGGCCTATGATTTGGCACAGGCTTTCAACAACTTCTACACGGTGTGTCCGGTTCTGCAAGCCGAAGAACCGGCGCGTTCGGCGCGTTTGCGCCTGGTTGCGGCATTTCGTCAGACTGTCGCCAACAGTCTGGCTTTGCTGGGCATCACAGCCCCACAAGCGATGTGAACCAATGGCAAATCTTCAAAATTTTTGTAAAGGAGAGACTGTATGACCATTCGTACCATCATTATGGGCGCTGCGGGGCGCGATTTCCACAACTTCAACGTGTTCTTCCGCAACAACCCGGATTATCAGGTCGTGGCGTTTACTGCGACCCAGATTCCCAATATTGAAGGCCGTCGCTATCCCGCGGAACTGGCCGGTTCGCTCTATCCCGAAGGCATCCCGATTTACCCCGAGTCTGACCTGGTGAACCTGATCCGCGATTTGAAAGTTGATCAGGTTGTGTTCGCCTACAGCGACGTTTCGCACGAGACGGTTATGCACAAGGCTTCGCTCGTTTTGGCGGCGGGCGCGGACTTTCGCTTGATGGGCCTGGAGAAGACGCAGGTCAAATCCACCAAGCCGGTTGTGTCGGTCTGTGCAGTGCGCACGGGCTCGGGCAAGAGTCAGACCACGCGCCGCGTATCCGAAATTCTGCGCAAGATGGGCTATCGCGTGGCGGCCATCCGTCACCCCATGCCTTATGGCGATCTCGTCAAGCAGAAGGTGCAGCGCTTTGCTTCTTATGCCGACCTCGACAAGCACGAGTGCACGATTGAGGAACGCGAGGAATACGAACCGCATTTGGATAATGGCGTGATTGTGTATGCCGGTGTGGATTACGAAGCCATTTTGCGTCAGGCCGAACAGGAAGTGGATATCGTCCTGTGGGATGGCGGCAATAACGACTTCCCCTTCTACGTTTCAGACCTGGCGATTGTCGTTGCGGACCCGCATCGCCCCGGTCATGAGAGCACCTATCACCCCGGTGAAACGAACGTGCGCTCTGCGGATGTGTTCGTGATCAACAAGGTGGATACGGCTGCTCCCGAAAGTGTGATGCGCGTGCGCGACAACCTGCACATGCTCAACCCCAAAGCGATCGTCATCGAAGCTGCCTCGCCGCTGTTCGTGGATAACCCGGAACAGATTCGCGGCAAGCGTGTGTTGGTCATTGAAGATGGCCCGACGCTGACGCACGGTGAAATGGCCTATGGTGCCGGTTGGGTTGCGGCGCGCCGCTTTGGTGCTGCGGAAATCGTTGACCCGCGCCCGTTTGCGGTCGGTTCGATCATTGCCACCTATCAGAAGTACCCCTCCACCGGTGCTATTTTGCCGGCAATGGGTTATGGTGCTGAGCAGATGCGCGACCTGGAACAGACGATTGCCAATGCCGATGTGGACCTGGTTGTTTCGGCCACCCCGATTGACCTGACCCGCATCATCAAGATCAACAAGCCGATGCAGCGCGTGCGCTACGAACTGCAAGAGATCGGTCAGCCGACACTTGAGGACATCCTCAAGGCCAAGTTCGGCAAGTAAGTCATTCTGTGTACGCCATGGCAGCCAGGGCCGAAGCGTGTCCTGGCTGCCTTTTTCGTGAGGATCGCATGTTTATTGATGAAGCCAGTATCTACGTTTGTTCGGGCAAGGGCGGTGATGGTATGGTCCATTTCCGGCGAGAGAAATATGTGCCGCGCGGTGGCCCGGATGGCGGCGATGGTGGGCGCGGCGGCGATGTGATTTTTGAGGTCAACCCGCACCTGAACACACTGGCAAATTTTCGCTTTAAGATGCGCTTTATTGCGCAAGAGGGTGGGCGCGGCGGCCCAAAGAATCAGAGTGGCAAGTCGGCGCCCAACTTGATTGTGCCGGTGCCGCCTGGCACGGTCATTTATGATGAGGAAAGCGGCGAACTGATTGGCGACCTGACGGAGCCGGGGCAGCAGCTGTTGGTGTGCAAGGGCGGGCGCGGGGGGCGCGGCAATCAGCATTTTGCCTCGTCGCGCAATCAGGCCCCGCGCACTGCGGAGCGCGGCGAGCCGGCACAGGAACGTCGCCTGCGCCTGGAGCTAAAATTGATTGCCGATATTGGCATTGTGGGCGTGCCCAACGCTGGCAAGTCCAGTTTTCTGGCAGCGGTGACCAATGCACAGCCGAAGATTGCCAACTATGCCTTTACCACCCTGGAGCCCAATTTGGGGGTGGCGCGGCTGGATGACGAACACGAATTGGTGTTGGCGGATATTCCCGGGTTGATTGAGGGCGCACATTTGGGTGCGGGTTTGGGTTTCACCTTCCTGCGTCACGTGCAGCGCACAAGTGTGCTCATCCACATCTTGGATGGCATGGCGGAAGATCCGGTGGCGGATTACGCCCAAACCAACAGCGAAATGGCCCTGTTTGATGCGCGTTTGGCCGAAAAGCCACAAATTGTTTTGTTCAATAAGATGGACGACCCGCAGGTGCAGCAACGTTGGCCAGAGGTGCAGGCGGCGTTGCGGGAGCGTGGGGTGGAGGCGATGCCGGTTTCGGCGTTGGCACGCACCGATCTGATGCCTGTGTTGTGGAAGGCCTATCAGCTGCGTCAGCAAGCGCCTGAGCCGCAGGTGGCGAGTACCTTGCCGGTCTATCGTCCGGCGGAAGACCCGCGCGATTTCACCGTGCAGCGTGAAGGGCAGGATTGGCGGGTGAGCGGCAAGGCGATCGAACGCGCCGCCCAAATGACGTATTGGGAATATGAAGGTTCGGTGCGCCGCTTCCAACGGCTGATGGAGGCCCTGGGTGTAGACGAGGCCTTGCGCAAGGCGGGCGTTCAGCCCGGCGACACCGTCTTCGTTGGCGATTTTGAGCTGGAGTGGCAAGACTGAGGGCCTGTGCGCATTGGTCTGTTTGGTGGGACATTTGACCCACCTCACATTGGACATCAGATTTTGGCGGCTGAGGCGCAACAGCAGCTGTCGCTGGAGCGCGTGCTGTGGATTGTGACGCCCGACCCACCGCATAAACAGGGGCAACCGATTAGCCCGGTGGCGCAACGGATTGAGTTGGTGCGGGCTGTGACGGATGCAGATCCGGCCTTTGAGCTTTGCACGGTCGAGCTGGAGCGCCCCGGGCCGCATTACGCCCGCGATACACTACAGATTTTACAGGGGCGCTACCCCACAGCGGAGCTTTTTTATCTGATTGGCCAGGATTCGCTGCGTGACCTGCCTACCTGGCATGACCCACAGGGCTTGTTGGCGGCTTGCGCCGGTTTGGGGGTGATGCGTCGCCCTGGTGTGCAGACCGACTTGACGGCCTTGGAAGCGCAGTTGCCGGGGTTGCAGCAGCGTTTGCATTGGATTGAAACACCGTTGATTGAAATTTCGGCGCGTGACCTGCGACAGCGCATTGCAAGCGGGGCCGCCTATCGCTATTATTTGCCGGCAGCAGTGGCAGCTTTGGTGCAAGCCAACGATTGGTATCGGAGGTAACAATGTGGCAACGAATTCGAGCAGCTGTATCCTATATTTTTGCCCCCGCATTTTTTGCGGTGGTTTTTAGCCATTTGATGACGGATTTATACGTCGGGCAGCGGTCGGTTTATCTGGCTTATATCAGCAAGCAGCTGAATATGAGCAATGCCTGGTTGGGGGCTGTGACAACCGCGGCTGTGATGACCGCTGGCCTTTCGCAACCGCTGTTTGGCTACCTGGCTGATCGGGTGGGGTCGCGACGAATGATTATCGGCGCGATGGCCTGGATTGGGGTAACCTTTGGGCTTTCGGTGTTGATGCCGCCCATTTGGTCGGCCTGGTTCTTTGTGCTGGCTTCGTTGGGTGCTGGCATGTATCATCCGGCGGGGGTCAATCAGGCAACCCTGATTGGGCGGACGCAGATGGCCGGGCGCGAGGCAACGGCTTCTTCTTATTTCTTTTTGTTTGGGCAGCTTGGTTTCTTGTTGGGCCCGTTGTTGGGCGGGATCATTTTGCAGCGTTGGGGCGATGTGGGGTTGTTGGGGCTGTTGGCTTTGCTCATCCCGGCAATCATCTTCGTTTGGCGCTCGTTGGGGCAGCAGCAAACGCCTGCGGTGGGGCAGCTTCAGCGGGCTGCCTCGGCTGCCATGCCAGCAGCTGCGGCGCGCCCACGCGCGTTTGTGGTTGTGGCCTGGGCGCTGGCGATGGCGTTTCAGTCTTGGGCGCAGCAGAATATTTCTGCTTTCATGCCGCGTCACATGGCGGAGCTTGGCAAATCCCCCAATGTCTATGGTCTCCTGGCTTCGTTGTTCATTGCCGGGACGGTGGTCGGCAATCTGGTGGGGGGAAATCTGGCTGATCATGTTGGCAAGCGTTGGGTGATTATGTGGGGCATGGGGCTAGGAGCTTTGCCATTGTTTGCCATGGCCTGGTTGGATTTTTCGCCATTGTGGGCGGCTTTGCTCTTCTTGGGGGGCATGTTGGTTGGCTCGGCCTATAGCATTTTGGTGGTGTTTGGGCAGCGTTTTGCACCGGGGGG
>JAIWNK010000122.1 GCA_020216845.1 Anaerolinea sp.
CAGGTGCATTGAAAGCTCTGCCATGACGCACTCCAGGTCTTGCGAATGGATGCGGCTGAACCAGGCTTCGGGGCTTGTGCCAAGGGCGCCATTGGCAAAGCCGAGGATCTCGTGCCAACGGTTGGAAAAGTAGATGACGTTGCTGCGCAAATTCCAGTCCCACAAGCCATCGTTGGCACCTTCGGTCGCCAGGGCATAGCGTTCTTCGCTCTCGCGCAAATTGGCTTCTGCTTGTTTGCGGTCAATGGCCATGGCAATTTGCCCGGAGACAAAGCGCAAGATTTCTTTTTCCTCTTCGCCCAAGTGGGTGTCGGGTTGATAGGTTTGAATGGCAAGGACGCCGATGGAACGGCCTTCAATTTGCAGGGGGCACCCCAACCAGACGCAGATGTCGGGGTCAGCCTGGTCGGGGGAGATTTCGGCGTTTTGGATGAGCTCGGCAATGCGGTTGGAATCGAGCAGCAACGCCTCGCCTAGTTTCAAAACCAGGTGTGCCAATCCATCGTCTTGTTGGTCTTCGATGTTGTCGGGTGGGGCAGGGCGTCGTTCATGGCTCCAATAGGGGTAAGAAAAGCGCTTGGTTTCGGTGTCAAACAGGGCGATGTAAAAATTGTTGGCGGGCAACAATTCATTGAGGGTTTGGTGAATGGAGGCATAGAGGGCTTGTGGGGTGGGGGCTGAGAGGACTGCCTGAGCAATGCGGTATAAGGCGGATTGGATGGCCTCGGACCGTTTCCGTGGGGTAATGTCGGTGATGAGCCCTTGCCAAAAGGTCATTTCCCCATCTTGATTGGGTGTTAACGCGGCGCGATCTTCCACCCAGATTACCTGACCGGTTTTTGTGATGATGCGATATTCAGCCAGGAAGTCAGCCCCGGTTTGATTGCAGTCCAGGTGCAGTGCTTTGACGCGCTCGCGATCCTCAGGGTGGATGCTGTTCAGCCAGCACAGCGGGGTGCTGAGCCATTCTTTGGGCGTGTAGCCAAAGATTTTTTCAACTTGCCGACTGACATAGATGCAGGTGCTTTCGGCGTTGCGAAGGTCAATGTAGATGACGGCGGAAAGTTGTTCGACCAGGTTGCGGTAGCGTTGCTCGGTCTGATTCAGGCGTAATTGAGCTTGTTTTTGCTCGGTGATGTCGCGCACAATGGCCAGCACCTGACGCGTTCCATTGGGAACGACGCGCGCTTCATAAAAGCGCAGGTCTTGTTGTTCTTCCAGACTGTATTCAAAGACTTGCAGTTTTCCGGTTTGCAGGGCGGCGCGAATGGCGGTTAGTCCGCTGCGGGCAACTTCTGCGGGCAGGCGGTCGCGTAAATTTTTGCCGATGATGTTGGTCTCGGGGGTGTTGGGGGTGTGGACGCTGATGTAATTGCCGCGGCCATCGAGGACAAAGATGCGGTCGGGCATGGCACTCAGTATGGCTTGAGTCTTTTGTTCGCTGGTGCGCAGGGCTTCTTCCATGCGCTTGCGCTCGCTGATGTCGCGTATCGTCATCAGAATGCAACGCTGCCCGCCCCAATGGATGAGACGCGCCGAGATGAGCCCGGTGATGGGCCGTCCGTTTTTGACAATCAGGGCGGTTTCCATGTCTTGCACTTCACCGTTTTGGCGCAACATCATCACAAGGATGTTGCGATCATGCGGATAGAGCCAGCTGCCTAATTCGGTAGAAGTTTTGCCAATCACTTCTTCAGCGCTGTAGCCGGAGAGGCGGGTGAAGGCCTGATTGACAGCCAGCAAACAGCCATCGTCTAACCGGCTGACGACCATGGCGTCGGGGCCGATTTGAAAAATGGAAGCGTATTTTTCTTCGCTTTGCTGAAGGGCGTGTTGTGTAGCTTGCCAGGCCAGTGCTTTGCGGCGGATGATTTCGGTTGCCAGCAAGGTCACCAGGCTACCCATGAGGATGCTGGCTGGAGGGGTGGTTTGCACTGCGGGCAGACGGGTGTTGAGCCACAGCATGATGGCGGTGATGAGGAATAAGAGTGGCAGGTAGGCACGGCGTGGAAATTCCAGCGCGCCGAACAGCAGTGGGGCAATCAGTGCCAGGCCAATCCATAAGGGGGCCTGCCATAGCAAAACGGCCAGGCAGACCAGGCCAATCAGTGCCAGATAGGCCAGAATGAGCTGTGCAGTGGAAGGGCGTTTGGGACGCATTATGACTCCCATTATATGCGAAAAGGGAACAAATGGGTTATTTTGGGGTTCAGAACCGATTTCGGATGTTTGGCATTGTAGGTTGAATTGATAAAATTTGTGTATATAATGGTTGTATCAACGCTTGGTTTGAGCCTTGCTACAATCATTTTGCAAGGTGTAATGGGTTGATCAAAAGGAGTGCTCAGTATGTCCAGGGAGCGTGGGCAGGAGGGGTTCGATAATCGGGGCGTCAATAGGGCCTTGGATCAATTTGCGCACTTATACACAACTTTGATCAACGCAACACAAGACCTGGTGTTTCTCAAGGATCACCAATTCCGCTATCTGTTTGTCAATGAGGCCAACGCGCGCTTCTTTGGGCGCTCTGTTGAAGAGGTGATTGGGCGAGATGATTTTGAGCTGATGTCTGCGGAAGCAGCGCAAGGGTGCCGGACGACGGATGAGGCTGTGCTGCGCTTGGGCACGCCGCTGCTGAGTACAGAATATGTGAATGGACGGGCCTATGAAACGCAGAAATTTCCTGTTCCCTTGCCGGATGGCAGTACCGGCGTGGGCGGATACGTGCGCGACGTGACGACAACGATGGAATGGTTGCGAAAATTGCGCGACAGTGAAGAGCAGTTTCGCACAATGACGGATAAGCTGAATGAAAGTCAGCGACAGTTGTTTTTGCTGTTGAACCATTTGCCCGGTATGGCATATCGTTGCAAGAACAATCCACAATGGACGATTGAATTTGTCAGCGAAGGCAGTCTTAAGCTGACCGGCTATCCGGCAGAGCGGTTTTTGCCGCCGAATGGATTGTCTTATGCGGAGGTGATTCACCCCGAAGACCGTCAACTCGTGTGGGATTCAGTTCAGGAGCAGTTGGCTGTTGACAAATCTTATCGGTTGACGTATCGCATTTTGACTGCGGATGGGCAGGAAAAATGGGTTTGGGAGAGTGGTCAGGCTGTGTTGGATGACGAGGGTCAGATTGTGGCTTTGGAAGGGTTTATTTCTGATATTACCCCGCGCGTCCAGGCGGAGGTTGCGTTGCGGCGAATTGAGTGGATGCTTTCGCCACAATTGGCTTGCCTGGATGCACAACCGACGCAGCCTTATGGCGATCTGACAATTTTCAATACGCAGCATGGTATTCTGTACGCGGTTGGCAAGAAGATGCTGCAGCGCATTGCAAGAGAATATATTGACTTATTGGGCACTTCTTCAGCGATTTATGAACGGACTGGCGAGTATGCGTTTGGCATTTTTTCGTCGGGTTGGTGTCGGTGTATGGATGCTGCCTCGTTTCGCTTGTGTGAAACGCAGGATGTGCCGACGGCTTTGGCGAGTGGGCGCTGGCTTTGCCATGAATCGTGCTGGAAGCAGGCTTCGTTGTGCGCGATCGAGCAGGGGGAGCCGGTGGATGTGCCTTGTGCGGGCGGCATTCGCCTCTATGCGGTGCCGATTTGGGTGCATGGAGAGATCATTGGAGCGATCAATTTTGGGTATGGCGATCCGCCGCGTGATCTTGAGACCTTGCAAAAATTGTCTGAAAAATATCAGATCAGCATCGAAGAATTGCAAGCTCAGGCCAAGCGCTATGAATCGCGCCCGCCTTACATCATTGAGCTTGCCAAGCGGCGTTTGCAGGCTTCGGCGTTGTTGATTGGCGAGATTGTTGAACGCAAGCGCGCCGAGGAAGCTGTGTTGGAGAGTCAGAAGCGCTACCGCCAACTGTATGAGACTATGTTCGATGGGTTCGTGGTGGTCAATATGCAGGGGCGCATTCTCACCTTTAACGAGCCGTATTGCCGCATGGTAGGCTACACCCCCGAAGAGTTGTGTCAGCTGACGTATAGGGATCTGACACCACCGCAATGGCACGAGTTCGAGCAGCAGATTGTTGAAAACCAAGTGCTGCCGCGCGGTTATTCTGAACTGTATGAGAAGGAATATCGCCGAAAGGATGGCACTATCTTTCCAGTGGAATTGCGCACCATTCTCTTTCGAGATGCGGATGGTCAGCCTGAGGCGATGTCGGCGATTGTGCGCGATATTCGGGAGCGGCGTGCTGCTCAGCAGGCTTTGGAAAAGGCGCTTGAAGAACAGCGGCGTGCTCATCAACAAATTCAGGCCCTGAATGCCGAATTGGAGCAACGTGTGCAAGATCGCACCGCTCAGCTGGTGGCGGCAAATAAGGAACTGGAAGCGTTCGCATATTCCATCTCGCATGATTTGCGCGCCCCGCTGCGTGCAATGGATGGGTTCAGCGCGGTGTTGCTCAATCGCTATGCCGATGTGTTGGATCCGCAAGGCCAACACTACTTGCAGCGCATTCGCGAGGCTGCCATGCGGATGGGACAATTGATTGAAGACTTGTTAAACCTTTCGCGCATCAGTCGGCTTGATTTTAACCGTCAGCGCATTGATTTGAGCGCCCTGGCGCAAGAAATAGCCGCTGAGTTGATGATGCAAGAGCCGCAGCGCTGCGTGACGTTTGAGATTCAGCCGCACTTGATGGCCAGCGGAGATGCACATCTGCTGAAAATTGCCCTGCAAAATTTGCTTGCCAATGCGTTTAAATTCACCAGCCAACAACCGCAGGCGAAGATTGTGGTTGGCGGTGAAAAACAAGCCGGTGAATTGGTCTATTATGTGCGCGACAATGGGGCGGGCTTTGATATGCAATATGCCGACAAGCTATTTGCACCCTTTCAACGCCTGCACGCTGAGAGCCAATTCCCGGGGACGGGGATTGGGCTGGTGACGGTACAGCGCATTGTCCATCGTCATGGTGGCCGAATTTGGCCAGATGCAGCACCTGGGCGTGGAGCAACATTTTATTTCACCCTTGGAGGCTCTTATGGAGCAGAAGAAAATCTTGTTGGTTGAGGACAACCCGGATGACGAAGAGCTGACTATTCTTGCTTTGCAGGAAAGCAAGTTGCTCAATGAAATTGTTGTTGTGCATGATGGTGTGGAGGCGCTGGATTATTTGTTTGGCCGTGGACCGTATGCCGGGCGCGATCTTTCAATGCAGCCGCAGGTGATTTTGTTGGACTTAAAGCTGCCGCGTTTAAGCGGGTTGGATGTTTTGCGACAATTGCGCGCCGATCATCGCACGCGCTTGCTACCGGTGGTGGTTCTAACCTCGTCAAGTGAGGAGGAGGATATTGTGCGCAGCTATGAGCTGGGCGCCAATAGTTACGTGCGCAAGCCGGTTGAGTTTCATCAATTTGTGGATGCGGTGCAACGCTTGGGGTTGTATTGGTTATTGATGAATCAGTGCCCTTTGTGTGATGGTTGAGAAAATTGCCATGTCAGCAGCAGAGGCTTTGCGCGTTTTAATTGTTGAAGATTCTGCCGCAGATGCGGAGCTGATGCTGTTGGCATTGGAGCAACAGGGTTTAAAAGTCGTTTGGCAACGCGTTCAAACAGAAGCTGACTATCAAGCAGCCTTGGATACACAGCCCGATGTGATCCTATCCGATTGGTCGTTGCCTGGCTTTAGCGGATTGCGGGCACTGGCCTTGTTGCGGAAGCGGGGAGAAGATATTCCTTTTATCATTGTCTCGGGTAGCATTGGTGAAGATGCTGCGGTTGCAGCTTTGCAGCAGGGCGCCAATGATTATTTGTTAAAAGACCGCATTGGCCGTTTGGGGCAGGCGGTGTGTAACGCCATGCTGCAACGGCGGGTGCGCCGCGAACGGCAGCAAGCCATTGAGACATTGTCGGCCTCGGAAGCGGAGTTGCGCGCTTTGTTTGCTGCCATGCGGGATGTTGTGATTGTGGTAGATCAAGACGGCATCTATCGTAAAATTGCTCCGACACACCCCGATTTCCTCATCCGCCCGGCGGCGGAGTTGCTTGGCAAGGGGCTGAAGGATGTGTTTGCGCCTGAACAGGCGCATGAATATCTTGCTCTGCTGCGCGATGTGCTGCAAACCGGCGAGACAAAACGCGTCGAATATGCTTTGTCCATTCGCGGACAAATGGTGTGGTTTGAGGCGACCCTTACGCCCATGTCGGCAGATTGTGTCGTTTGGGTGGCGCGCGATATTTCTGAACGGAAACAGCATGAGCAACAACAAATGCGGCAGCAAAACCGCTTGCGGTTGTTGTATGAGGTCGGGAAAGAGTTCGGTCAGAGCCTGGATTTGTTCAAGATTTACGATGCGTTTTATCGTTGTGTGTTGGGGGTGATGCGGTGTAATGCACTTTGTTTGACTGAATTCGATCTGTACACGCAGACGCTGAGGGTACAGTTTGCGATGATTGATGGCCAACGAAAGGATGTGGGCCTTTTTC
Source organism: Anaerolinea sp. (assembly GCA_020216845.1). Lineage (GTDB taxonomy): Bacteria > Chloroflexota > Anaerolineae > Anaerolineales > Anaerolineaceae > JAIWNK01. The sequence continues at coordinate 6,457 of JAIWNK010000122.1, forward strand.
CAGTCTTGCGTTTGGATTCAGACGAGTGTAAATGGCAAGAAGCGGCCATTCGCAGCGGCATGTCGCAGCGGATTGTGGGCGAAGATGGCCGTTTGGTCAACTTACAGGTATGCCCCATGCTGCCACGGGCTCGATCTGTGCTCATCGTTCCTGTTTTGCTTTGTAATCAGGCCATTGGCACAATTTGGATTCAGTCGGCTGAGGACAATGCATATGACGAAGAAGATCAGCAATTTATTGAATTGCTTGCTGCACAATTGGCCATTGCAATCAACAATGCGCATCTTTATCAGCAAAGCCGCAATGAGGTTGAGCAGCGCAGGCAGGCTGAGGAGGCATTGCAAGGCTATTTGCAGCGGTTGGAGCAGGTGACTGAGCTTGGACGCGCCCTGGCGGCTACGCTGGATTTGCAAGCGGTTTACCGCATTTCTGAACAATATTTGCATCAGCTTGCGGATTGCCCGAATGTGGCGGTTTCGCTGTATGATGCCAAGCAAAACTTGCTGCGACCGACGTATATCAATGCCGATGGCACACGGATTGATGTGACTTTGTTGCCGGCGTTGAAGTTCGATCCACAACATGCAACGGGAGGGCGTGCACTGGCGATTGCGAGTCAACAGCCGGTAATTGTCACGGATCTGGCGCGAAAATTTCTACAGCAGGGAGGCATGTTGGTCGGCGATTCTCACCTGCCGGATAGCGCCATTTATTTGCCGATGGTTGTTGATGGGCAAGTGGTTGGGTTGTTGGAATTGCAAAGCTATGCTGCCAATGCCTATTCGCAAGAAGATGTGCGTTGGATGCAGGTCGTTGCCAATCAAATTGGCCTGGCCATTCAAAATGCGCGGTTATTCTCGCTGTTGCAAGGCCGAGTGGCAGAGCTGGCCGCCTTGCATGAGATTGACATGGCAGTTTTGGCGCACCGCGGACAGACGGAAACCTTGGAGGTGTTGCTATCGAGCGTTATGGCGCAGCTTGACGCGGATGCAGCCGATATTTTGCTGTTTGACCCGCAAACGCAAACGCTAAAATTTGCTGCAGGACGGGGCTTTTGGACGCTGAAAGCTCAGCAGGTATGTTTGAACTTGGGCGAGGGCCTGGCAGGGCGGGCGATTCGCGACAAGGATATCCTCTATCGCCTGGATTTGGACGAGGAGGATGATTTGTTGTTGCAGTGTCAGGGCTGGGCGTTGGAAGAGTTTCGTGCCTATGTTGGGGCTCCGTTGGTTGTTGAGAATCGTGTCATTGGCGTGTTGGAAGTGTTTCGGCGCACGCCGTTGGTGCCGGATCAGAGCTGGATGCGCTTTTTGGAAACGCTGGCGGGACAATCGGCTGTGGTGGTGGAGCATCTTCATTTGTTTGAGCAACTTCAGCGGGTCAATCAGGAGCTGTTGAAGGCTTATGATGAGACGATTGCGGGCTGGTCACGGGCGCTGGATTTGCGCGATAAGGAGACGGAAGGTCATTCTCTGCGGGTGACGCACATGACCGAGCGCCTGGCGCTGGAAATGGGGGTGACTGAAGAGCAATTGATTCACATTCGACGTGGGGCCTTGTTGCACGATATTGGCAAACTGGGCGTGCCGGATGCAATTTTGTTCAAGCCTGGCCCGTTGACGCCGGAAGAATGGTCGGTGATGCGTCAACATCCCACGTTTGCCTATCAGATATTACACGAGATTGAGTATTTGCGTCCGGCATTGGAGATTCCCTATTGCCATCACGAAAAGTGGGATGGAACTGGTTACCCGCGTCAAATCAGCGGAACGGACATTCCCTTATCAGCGCGCATTTTTGCTTTGGCTGATATTTGGGATGCGTTGCGCTCTGATCGCCCCTACCGCAGTGCCTGGTCGGTTGAAGAAACGTTGGCCTATATCCGCTCGTTGTCTGGCACGCACCTGGACCCGGCGGTCGTGCATGCGTTTGAGACAATCCTCAAAAAGGACCCTACGTTGACGGATGAAACGTTGCGAGGTTGCTGATGGCACAGTGGTTGCAATTGTTTTCCAACACTGTGGGGGTGATCGAACCGTTCCGGGTGTTGGTGGCAATGCGCACGCATCGTTGAGGTCAGGGCTGCTACTTGACCATAGATGCGGTATAATAGCCCCTAAATATGGTGAAGGAGCTTTGCATGGAGCGAAAAATTCGCGTGTTGATTGCCAAACCTGGCCTGGATGGTCATGATCGGGGCGCCAAAGTGGTGGCGCGGGCGCTGCGCGATGCCGGCATGGAGGTGATCTATACCGGTTTGCGCCAAACACCGGAAATGATTGCTGAGGCAGCTTTACAAGAAGATGTGGATGCCGTTGGGTTGTCCATTCTCTCCGGCGCGCACATGGCGCTTGTGCCACGCGTGTTGGACCTGCTGCGCGCCAATGGACAGGGCGATGTGCATGTCTTTGTCGGTGGCATCATTCCCGAACAGGACGTGCCTGCTTTGCTTGGGATGGGTGTCAAAGCGGTTTATGGCCCCGGCACACCAACAACTCAGGTAGTGGAAGACATCCAAAACGCTTTGGGGTAGGATCGCATGAGCAATAGCCTTGAGGCGGTGCGGGCGGGCGACCGCCTGGCTTTGGCACGCCTGTTGACGCAGGTGGAAAATCAGACCCCAGCGGGGCGGCAGGCGTTGAATGATTTGTTCCCATACACCGGGCGGGCGCATTTGGTTGGGGTGACGGGCAGCCCGGGGACGGGAAAATCTTCTTTGGTGAATCGGTTGGCGTATGCATATCGTCATCCGCCGCAAGGGCAGTTGCCGCGCCGCGTGGCGGTGGTAGCGGTTGACCCTTCCAGCCCGTTTACCGGTGGGGCGGTGTTGGGCGATCGTGTGCGCATGCGTGACCTGACCGGTGACCCGGGCGTCTTCATTCGCTCGATGGCGGCGCGCGGTGCCTTGGGCGGGTTGGCACGCAGCACGGCGGATGTGGTGCAGGTGCTCGATGCTGCCGGTTTTGAGCTGATTTTGATTGAGACGGTCGGCGCTGGTCAATCGGAAGTGGATATTGCCCGACTGGCCCATACGACGCTTGTGGTTGAATCGCCTGGTATGGGCGATGATATTCAGGCCATCAAGGCCGGAATTTTAGAAATTGCCGATGTGTTGGTTGTCAATAAGGCCGATCGTCCAGGGGTGGATCATACCGAACGAGCCTTGCGGGCGATGTTAGAGCTGGCACACCCTGCCCGCCGACAGTTTGCCGGGCATCATGGGGCGGCAATGGATGCAACTGCGACTGCTGTGGATGAGACCCCGGCAGAGGAGCTGTGGCTGCCGCCGGTGTTGCGTTTGATTGCTACAACCGGTGTGGGGGTGGCCGAACTGGCACAGGCTGTTGATCAGCACGCTGACTATTTGCGGCGCAGCGGTGAGTGGAAACGGCGCGAGGCGGCTCGCTTGCAAGCCGAACTGGAGATGCTCATTCAGGCAACCTTGATGCAGCGCTGGCGTCAGACGCTGTCGGATGGCGTGTATGAAGAGGTGTTTGCACGGTTGGCAGAACGGCAGCTTTCTCCTTACGAGGCGCTGGAACGT
>JAIWNK010000123.1 GCA_020216845.1 Anaerolinea sp.
TTGATTCAATAACAAGAATAGTTTCCGTTCAGTTTCTCCATTTTTGCACAAATCGGGCTATAATTGCACCGGTTGAATAGTCATCAAATTTATGGAGAGATGGTACTATGGAACGGACTTATATCAAGGATTTGCGCCAAAAGATCGGTCAGCAGGTTTGCTTGCAGGGACATTTGCAGACGCTGCGCGATCAAAAGAAGATGCAGTTTCTCATTCTGCGCGACACAACCGGGTTGGCGCAGGTGGCCTTTTACAAACCTAACGACGCGCAAATGGCAGAGCGCATTTCCGGGCTGACTGCCGAAAGTGCCCTGACCATCACCGGCACAGTCGCCGATAACCCGGTGGTCAAGCTCGGTGGCCTGGAGGTGCAATTGGAGACGCTGACGGTTGAAAACCTGGCGGCTTCTCCCTTGCCGATTGACCCCTTTGCCGAGACGTTGCCGGCGATTGATATTCGGCTGGATTGGCGCTACCTTGATTTGCGCCGCGCCCAAAACCTGTTGCTGTTTCAGGCGCAGACGTTGGCTGAGCAGGCGATGCGTGAATATTGGCTGCAAAATCGCTTCATCGAAATTCATTCGCCGAAGATTATGGGCACGCCCAGCGAGAGCGGTGCGGAGCTTTTCACCATTGACTATTTTGACCGCAAGGCTTACCTGGCCCAATCGCCACAATTCTATAAGCAGATGGCAATGGCGGCAGGCTTTGACCGTGTGTTTGAGATTGGCCCTGTTTTTCGTGCTGATCCCTCCTTTACCTCACGTCACATGACGGAATTCACCGGCGTGGATATGGAAATGTCGTGGATTGAGTCGCATGAGGATGTGATGGCATTTCAGGAACGCTGGTTGCAATACACCTATCAGCGCGTCAAGGATGAGTTGGGCGATGCGATTGCACAGCTGTTTGGCCGCGAGATTGTGGTGCCGAGCGTGCCTTTCCCGCGCATTCCAATGGCGGAGGCGGTGCGCATCCTCAAGGAACGGGGCTATCAGCTGCCGCCCGAAAAGAAGGGCGATATTGACCCCGGCGGTGAACGCGAGCTGGGTGCCTACGTCAAGGAAACCTTTGGGCATGATTTTGTCTTTGTGACCGATTGGCCGATTGCGGTGCGTCCGTTTTATCATATGCGTCACCCGGATAATCCGGGCCTGACGCGCAGCTATGACCTGTTGGCTAGCGGTTTGGAGATTACAACCGGCGCGCAGCGCGAACATCGCGTGGCGGTGTTGGAGAAACAGGCGCTGGAAAAAGGTTTGCACCTGGAGCCGATTCAGTTCTACCTTGATTTCTTCCGCTATGGCTGCCCGCCGCATGGTGGCTTTGGGCTGGGCCTATCGCGATTGCTGATGGTGATGTTGGGCATCAATAATATCCGCGAGACGGTGTATCTCTTCCGCGGACCAACGCGCCTCAACCCGTAAATGATCAGGAGAAGATGGCATGATTTTGGGTGATGGTATTCGTCTGCGAGCCCTGGAACGGAGCGACGTGCCGCGCTGCGCAGTTTGGATCAATGATCGTGAGGTTTCACAATACTTGTTGGTGCGCACGCCCATCTCGCTGGCTGCTGAAGAGCGATGGTATGAGCAGATGGCGCAGCGAGCCCCCAATGAACAGGTGTTGGCGATTGATGTGCAAACAGCTGAGGGGGATTGGCGACATATCGGCAATATCAGTTTTCATGAGCTGGATGTTTTCAATCATTCGGCAGAAGTGGGCATTCTCATCGGCGAAAAAGATTGCCTGGGCCGGGGCTTTGGCCGCAAGGCAATGGCGTTGATGCTGGACTATGGCTTTGGAATGCTGAACTTGAACCGCATCTTCTTGCATGTTCATGCCGATAACGAACGTGCCATTCGCTCGTATCGCGCGGCTGGTTTTGTGCAGGAAGGGGTGTTGCGTCAGGATATGTACAAGTATGGGCGCTATGTGGATGTGTTGGTGATGAGTGTGTTGCGTAGCGAGTGGCAAGCCAAAAGGAGCCTTGAATGAACGTGCGTCACGAACGGATGCAATATGGTGATATTAAACTGTATGCAGGGACGGCCTGCCCGCAATTGGCGGAGCGCGTGGCGCGTTACTTGCATTTGCCTTTGTGCGGGCGCGATATTATCAGCTTCCCTAACGAAAATCTGTTCATCAAACTACACGGCAGCGTGCGCGGGCAGGATTGTTACGTGATTCAAACGACCTCGGTGCCGGTGCACCGCAACCTGATGGAATTGCTGATTCTGATGCAGACGCTGCGGTTGGATTCGGCGGCGCGCATCACCGCGGTTGTGCCCTATCTGTGCTATGCGCGGTCGGATAAGAAGGATCAGCCGCGCGTGCCGATTACCGCTCGTTTGATTGCGGATATGATTCAGGTGGCCGGGGCAGATCGTTACATCACGCTCGACTTGCACGCTTCGCAGATTCAGGGCTTTTTCTCTATTCCGGGCGATGTGTTGACGGCTTTCAATATTCTCACGGACTATATCCGCCGCAAGCTGCCGATGATGCATTCGCCGGTTGTGATTGCGGCAGACCTGGGCTTTGCCAAGAAGGCGCGTAATTATGCCGCAGCGTTGGATTTGCCGTTGGGCTTCATTGAAAAACGGCGCTCGGGCAACGATTCCAAGGCGCAGGCGCTCAACCTGATCGGTGATGTGCAAGACCGTGATGTCATCATCGTGGATGATGAGATTGATACCGGTGGCTCAATTGTGCAAGCGGTAACGTTGGTGCGCGAACGTGGGGCGCGCAATGTCTATGTCAGTTTTGTTCATCCGGTGCTTTCGGCCAATGCAGCTGAGCGCATGGCAGCTTTGCCGGTGACCGAATTCATTACGACCGATTCGGTGCCGGTGAGCTTAGAGAAGATGACTGCCTTCGGGGAGCGGCTGCGTATTTTGACTGTTGCCGATTTGTTGGCCGAGGTGATTCGACGGGCCAATGAGGGGCGCAGCGTGGGTGAACTGTTCAACGAGTAGCGGTTGAGATGCCCGAATTGCCCGAAGTCGAAACCATTGTACGCCGGTTGCGTGAGGGGAACGCAGCGGAAGGTGTGCTGTTGGGTCATCGGGTGCTTGGGGTGAATGTGCTGTGGGCGCGCACGCTGCGCGGCGCCGATGAGGCGACTTTGCAGGCACAGCTGCCCGGTCAGCAATTGTTGAGCGTGGGGCGGCGCGCCAAGTGGGTGGTGATGCAGTTTGACAATGCGGCATTGCTGCTGCACTTGCGCATGAGTGGCGATTTGCGCGTGGAATCGCAAGCTGCTGCGCTGCAACCGCATGATCGGCTGTTGCTCGATTTTGAAGGCGGGCTGCGCCTGACCTTCAATGACCCGCGCAAGTTTGGGCGGGCCTGGTGGACCCAAGACCCCGCCGCAGCGCTGGCCGACCTGGGTCCAGAACCGTTGGATGAGGGCCTGAGCGATGCTGTGTTTTATCAACGCTTGCATCGTGTGCAACGGCAACTGAAACCGCTGCTGCTCGATCAGCGCTTTTTGGCTGGGCTTGGCAATATTTATACGGATGAAGCTTTGCATCGTGCTGGCTTGCATCCGCTGCGGCGTTCGAATACGTTGACGATCGAGGAGGCGCAACGCTTGCTGAGGGCGATTCGCGCGGCTTTGCAGGAGGGCATTCGCCGGAATGGCGCTAGCATTGATTGGGTCTATCGCGGCGGTAATTTTCAAAACTATTTTCGGGTCTATCAGCGCACTGGGCAGCCTTGCCCCGTCTGCGGCACACCGATTGTGCGCTTGCTGGTTGGGCAACGTGGCACTCACATTTGCCCGGTTTGCCAACCGGCGCCGGATACCCCAGCTGAAGGAGTGTGAAGATGAATTCTGTGATGGCTGTGTTGATTCCGACTTTCATTGGCGTGGTGGTTGGTTTTGCTGCCGGGGCAATTGTGGCCATTCTTTGGTATGAACGAAACAAAGAAGAAAAGCCAGAGACCCCTTCGGCGCAACCGAAAGTGGTGGAGAAAGTCGTGGAAAAGGTGGTCGAAAAGCCGGTCGAAAAGCTGCCGGAGGGTGTGGATCGGAACGACTTTGGTGATTTGCTGCGCTTTTGGCGGCGGCGCACCGATGGTTCGCTTTGGGTTGAGATTGCCGGGCGGGCTTTCCCCAAGGCTGAGGCGCTGGAGCCGCAGCAGCGTCAGTTGATGGAGAATTTGTTGCGTGAGGGGGTCATTTGGTTGGGGCTTGGCCGTCCGGCACCTGCGGCAGCGCAGACGCCCGCGGCTGCGCCACAAACGCCTGCTGCTGTGGCACAACCTGTGTCCGTGGCGGTGGTGGTAACCCCGCCAGCCGTTTCTGACCGCCCCAAGAGTATTGTTGAGCAGATTGATGAGGTTGTGCAGGAACTATTGCCGACTTCGTCGTTGGCTGGACGGAATATCCACGTCTCGACGGATTTCAAAGAGGGCGTGGTGGTTTGGGATGGCAATCAGCGCTATGTGGGCATTGGCGGGGTGAGTGACCCGGTGCTGCGGGCGTTCCTTCAGGCAGCTGTAGCCGAGTGGGAACGTCGTTCATCAAAGACGTAAGGAGGAAAAAAGCATGGCAACTTCACCAGAGCGTTTGAAAATTTTGCAAATGATCCGCGAGGGCAAGATTACGGCCGATGAGGGGGTCAAGCTGTTGGAGGCTTTGGGCGAGGTGCGGCGTGCTTCTCCGACAGCAACAATGGTGGGCGCAGGTCCGCGCTGGCTGCGGGTGCGCGTCACCGACACCAACACGGGCAAGGTGCGCGTCAATGTGCGCTTGCCGGTCAACGTCTTGACCGCTGGGGCGAAGATGGGGGCGCGCTTTTCACCCGAGGTGGAGGGGTTGGATATGAATCAGCTGTTGACGATGGTGCGCGCCGGGATGACCGGGCAGGTGGTGGATGTGTTTGATGACAAGGACGGCGAACGGGTTGAGGTGTTTTTAGAGTGAGTTAGTTCTCGGCTTCGACGGCCTCAATTTCGGGGAAGAATTGCCGTACGGTGCCTTCAACCCAACCCTTGAGTGTGACTGGAGAGAGCGGGCAGCCCAAACAAGCGCCGCCAAGGCGCACTTTGACGATTTTCCCGTCGAATGAGACGAGCTCCACGGAGCCGCCGTGATAGTTTTCGATGTAGGCATCCAACTGTTCGATGAGGCCGCGCAATTGTTCTTCAACTGTAAAATTGGGGTTCGATTCCATTCTTGAAAAACCTCCGTCAAAGATTGGTTTGATCTGATGTGAACTTTTTGTTGAGCAAATCCAATACCGGGTTGCGCATGTTGCGCCGTTCAGCAATTATGGCGCTGAGCCGTTCCATCAGCAGGCTGCTGGTTTCGGGGTCGGTCAGTGATAGGTTGTAAAGCTTTTGGGTGCTGGCTCGCAAGGCTGTGCTTGGGACAATGGCAATTGCTGCGGAGGTATAGGCAGCCCGTCCCAGGGCAACAGACCAGCCAAAGACACCGCCGACAGCGATGCGAGCGACGACCAGCGGGGGGCCATCATAAGGCTTGTAGCGGATGACAACCTCGCCACTGCATAGCACGTAGAGATGATTGGCCGGGTCACCTTGTCTGAAAATGACCTGTTCTTTTTGAAAGGAACAATGTTCAAAGACTTCGTCCAGCAGGGTGAGCTGTGCGTCGTTTAGGTCATGGAACAAAGGGAGGGCTGCCACTTGCTTTAACATTGTGCTTATGTTAACGAGCCGCGCAAGGGCTTTCCAGTACTGAACTTCCTAAAAGGGCAGACAAAGCTCATGGTAGAAAGCAGCACCTATCACCCGATTGGGGTGATGGGTGACACGTGTTCATTCGACCGAAAGGGCGCCCATCCTGGCAAACCAGTCCAGCGCTTGGGTGATGGCGTCTTCGATTGGACGGGGCGGGGGTAGGCGCAGTCCAACCTGGGCTTTGCGCGTTTCATAATAAAAGTAGAGCCCGGCCTGACGCAACAGGCTCGCTGAAACAGGCAGGTCCAGGAAGCTTTCCAACAGGCTGAGCGGCCCGCTGAGGCTGCGTAACAGACCGGCAGGGATGAGGCTGTTGGGGGCGGGCACGCCGGCGGCCTGGGCAATTTTTTGCAACAGCACCGTGTGTTGCAGGTTTTGCCCGCCCAAAATGTAGCGCTCGCCGCGCTGGCCGCGTTCCATGGCGGCCAGGTGCCCGGCAATCACATCTTGCAGATGGACGACGTTGAGGCCGCCCTCGGTGGTCAGGCGTAGGCGTTGTTGTGCTACCTGAATGAGCAGCGAACTGCTTTGGCGGTAGATGTCGCCTGGGCCAATGATATAGCTGGGGTTGAGGATGACAACATCCATACCCTCCGCAACGGCACGTTGCACTTCCATTTCGGCCAGGTGTTTGGTGTAGCCATAGGGCCAGAGATGCGGGCGGCAATTCCAGCTATGATGTTCGTTCATCGGCGCTGGCGTGTTGTTTTCTGGCAGGCCCAGGGCAGCGACAGAGCTTGTGTGCAGGACGCGCCGCACGCCGGCGCGTTGGGCGGCCTTTAGCACGGCGCGCGTGCCCTCAACGGTGACGGCATACATGCGGCCTGAGGGCTGACGACGATGATCAAGCTGCGCCGCGCAGTGGAAGACAATTTCAATGTCTTGCATGGCGGGCAGGATGCTTTCGGGTTGGGTCAGGTCACCCAGGGCGTGTTCAATGCCGGGCAGGTCTTCTAGCAGTTTGAGTGTGCTGGTGGGGCGGTGAAAGGCGCGCACGTTGTGGCCAGCCTGTACCAGGGCGTGGCACAGTGCTGCCCCCAAAAAGCCGGTTGAGCCGGTCACCAGCACGTTCATGGCGTTAGTCGTCCAACCACTCAACCAGGGTGGCTTCACCCTGACCAACGCCCACGCACAGCGTGGCCAGGCCGTAGAAGGGTCGGCGGGCGGTGGGGGCGCGGCGGCGCATTTCGTGCAGCAGGGTGGTCAGGATGCGTGCCCCCGAGCAGCCCAGGGGGTGACCCAGTGCAATCGCTCCGCCATTGACGTTGGTGATTTCATGCGGCAGCTGAAGTTCTTGCATGACGGCAAGTGCTTGCACGGCGAAGGCTTCGTTCAACTCAACCAGGCCCAGGTCTGCGCTTGTCAGACCGGTGCGGGCGAAAATCTTGCGCACAGCGTCTATTGGGCCGAGGCCCATGATGCGCGGTTCGATGCCTGAAGCAGCCGATGCAACAATGCGCGCCATGGGACGTAAGCCGAGCGAATGGGCGCGTTCGGCGCTCATCATCAGGACTGCCGCGGCGCCGTCGTTCATGCCGGAGGAATTGCCGGCGGTGACACTGCCATCTTTGCGGAAGGCCGGCTTGAGCCGCGCCAGCGATTCGACTGTGCTATCGCGACGGGGGCGTTCGTCGGTTGTTACCAACACCGGGTCGCCTTTGCGCTGTGGGATGGGGACGGGCAAAATTTCTTCAACAAAGCGCCCGGCATCCATGGCGGCAATGGCGCGTCGGTGACTTTCGGCGGCAAAGGCATCTTGTTCGGCGCGCGTGATGCCGGTTTGGTCGGCGATGTTCTCGGCAGTTTCGCCCATGCTCTGTGTGCCATAGCGTTCGGCAATGCGCGGGTTGGGGTAACGCCAGCCCAGGGCGGTATCCCAGGCGGTGAGGTTGCCGAAGGAGTAGCCTTGTTCGGCTTTGGGCAACGAGTAAGGGGCGCGCGACATGCTTTCGACGCCGCCGGCCAGGTAGATTTCGCCATCACCAAGGCGAATGGCGCGCCCGGCCAGGTTGATTGCTGCCAGGCCTGAGGCGCACAAGCGGTTGACCGTCAACGCCGGCAGGGTGACCGGCAAACCCGCTAGCAGCACAGCCATGCGGGCAACGTTGCGGTTGTCTTCGCCGGCCTGATTGGCGCAGCCCAGGTAAACTTCATCAATGGTTTGTGGGTCGAGTGCGTTTCGTTCGACCAGTGCTTTCAATACCAGCGCAGCCAGGTCATCGGGGCGCACAGCGGCTAATGCTCCGCCTAGCGCACCAATGGGGGTGCGGATGGCATCCACAAGAACAGCATCCGTCATCGGTTGAATCCTCCAAGATAGGGTATGATTCGATTGTACCATAGAGTGCCAGAACAGCGGTTGCAGACAGGCTGTCAGAATACGCCTGAAGCAACCGCTGTTGGGGATGGGATGCGGTTGGAGGGTTAAGCGATGGGGACGGTGACGCCTTCGACCGGCAGACTCTCGCCGAGCAGTGCGGGCAACATCGCTTGCAGGGTAGTCGGGTCGCCGGTCGTCAGGATGCGCGGTTGGACGGGGGCGGCGGTTTGGGCCGGCTGTCCGTGTTGCAGCAAAACGCGTTCGACCTGACGGGCAACCGCCGGGGCCGGGTCAATCACTCGCACCGCGGGGCCGGTGATTTGTTGGATGAGGGGAATGACGAATGGGTAATGTGTACAGCCCAGTACGACGGTATCAATGCCATGGGCCAGCATGGGCAGCAGGGCCTGTTCCAGAATGGCGCGGGTGTGCGCGCTTTGCAGTTGTCCGTCTTCGATGGCGTTGACCAGGCCCGGACATGTGTCTTGCAAGATGGTCACGCCCTGAGCAAAGCGTTCAACGACGGAGGCGTATAAGGCGCCCTGGAAAGTGGCCGGGGTTGCCAGCACGCCGACGACACCGGTCTGTGTGGTTTCGGCAGCGGGTTTGACCGCCGGTTCCATGCCGACAAAGGGGATGTGGGGAAAGGCCTTGCGCAGGGGTTGCAGGGCAGCAGCGGAGGCGGTGTTGCAGGCGACAACGATGATGCCCGCGCCCTGTTCAAGCAGGAAGCGCGCCATGGCTTCGGAGAAGCGCCGCACTTCTTCCAGCGGGCGAGGGCCATAGGGGACGCGCGCCTGATCGGCCAGGTAGATAATCGGTTGGGCGGGCAATTGCAGGCGCAGGGCGCGCAGCACCGATAAGCCGCCGACGCCTGAATCAAAAACGCCGATGGGGGTGGGGGCGCTGCTCATGCCTGCGCAGCGGCCTGAATGAGCTCGCTGAAGAGAGCGCGCATGGTTGGCAGGTGTTGCAACCACTCGGGGTGCCATTGCACGCCGATGCCAAAACGGTGCCCACTTAACTCGACGCCTTCAATCAGACCATCGGGGGCAAAGGCGCAGGCGGTTAGGTCGCTTGCCAGGCGTTGCACCCCTTGATGGTGCAGGCTGTTGACCTCAACCTGTTCGGCGCCCAATGTGCGGGATAGCTGACTGCCTGCTTGCAGGCGCACGGCATGTGCCAGGTGATCGCGCGGAATGTTGGGATAATAATCGTGCTTGAGTGCCCCGGGCATTTGTGCGGCAAGGTCGGTGTAGAGCGAGCCGCCCAGAGCGACATTGATGACTTGAATGCCGCGGCAAATGCCGAGGAAGGGGCGGTTGTGTGCGGCGGCCAGGCGAACAAGCTCCAGCTCAACCGTGTCGCGCCCGGCGTCAATGTCGTAGATTTCGGGGTGTGGCAGCCCGGCAAAACGCTGCGGGTCAATATCGCCGCCGCCGGTGAAGAGGAAGCCATCCAGGCGGGCAGACAGGTCGTTGAGCCGTTCAGCGGGGGTGCTGGCCGGGATGAGGAGGGGAATGCCGCCGGCCGCTTGCACGGCGCGCAGGTAGGCTTCGGAGACGGTGGCGGTGGGCAGCGGGCTGTTGGCGTTTTGGGTGCGCCCAATGGTAATGCCAATTAGGGGAGCGTGAAGCATGGCGGAGAACCTCTTTGGAAACCTGGGAATAACGAAAAGGGCGCAACCATGCAGGGGCTGCACCCTATCCATTCATCGCAAACAAGCGCGACCAGAAGATTAAGAAAATTTTTGCTTGAGGCGAGCGCTTTTGCCGGTGCGGGTGCGCAAGAAGTAAAGGCGGCTGCGGCGCACCTGATTGTGACGTTCAACGACGACCTTGTCAATGCGCGGCGAGCGCAGCATGAAGGTGCGTTCAACGCCGATGCCGTTGCTGGCAACGCGGCGGACGCGGAAGGTGGAGTTTGCACCATTGTTGTGAATATACAGCACCGTGCCTTTAAATTCCTGAATACGTTCGCGATTGCCTTCGCGAATCTTGACGTGCACACTGACTGTGTCGCCGGTGCGCAGGTCGGGGATGTTGGGGTTAATCGGCGCTTCGATTGCTTTGAGTTGTTCTTCAGACATCGTTCGTTCCTTTGGTCGAGATGATGCGGAGAGAAAGCTGTTCCGCAACGCGAGGGCAGATTATATCACGACTCTGTCAGGGTTGCAAGCAATTTTTTTGAAGTTAAGATGGGGGAAGAATGGTGTGGAAGATAAAAATTTTGTCCGGCTGACTGGTAATTTTTGGGCAAGCGGGGTAAAATAGAGGTGCCGGGGCGATGGCGGAATCGGCAGACGCAGCGGACTTAAAATCCGCCGGTGAAAACCTTGTGGGTTCGACCCCCACTCGCCCCATATGAAGAAAGAGGCTCTCTACAGGGGGGCTTCCCCCACTCGCCCCATATGAAGAAAGAGGCTCTCTACAGGGCTACAGGGCATGGCTGGATGCGTGACGGGCAAGGCCTGGTGCAAGATTGCCATGCCGCTACGGGTGCGTGACGGGCAAGGCCTGCTACAAGATTGCCATGCCCCTACAGGTGCGTGATGGGCAAGGGTCGCTGCAAGATTGCCATGCCGCTACGGCGTGCGTGATGGGCAAGGCCTGGTGCAAGATTGCCATGCCCCTACAGGTGCGTGATGGGCAAGGGTCGCTGCGAGGCCCCCGGGGCATGGCTGGATGCGGGA
>JAIWNK010000124.1 GCA_020216845.1 Anaerolinea sp.
CGCCGTGTCCGTTGAGGAACAACATGCGTCGAAAGCCGTGTTGGTAGAGGGAATGAACCATATCGGTCACGACGGCAGCGAGGGTTTCCATTCGCAGGCTGATGGTGCCAGGGTAGGAGAGAAAATAGGGGGAGATGCCAAATGGAAGGGGGGGAGCGATTAATACGCCGGTTTGGGCGCTGGCAGCATCTGCCAGGGCAAGTGGAATTTTGGTGTCGGTGAGCAGGCTGAGGTAGCCGTGTTGTTCACAGGCTCCCAAAACAATCAGAATGCGATCATCTTGTTTTCGATACGCTTCAACATCCATCCAGTTCAATTCTTCAAGGCGCATAGAGACCTCCATTTGAGTTCAACGGTAACAGAATTTGGGGCTTTCGTCAAGCACGAGAAACAAAACAAGGACACAACCCGATTGGATTGTGCCCTTGTTGGTGTGGAGAACAACTAGATCACGATGCTGATCAGCCGCCCTGGGACGTAAACGATTTTGCGCGGAGGCTTGCCCTCCAGGAACTTTTGCACGGTGGGATTGTTTAAAGCTGCGGCTTTGGCGTCTTCTTCGCTGATATCGGCGGGCAGGGTCAGGCGTTCCCGGACTTTTCCATTGACCTGGACGGCGATGGTAATTTCTTCTTCGGCAGCAGCAGCCTCATCAAATTTTGGCCAGGGTTGTGTGTGAATTGAGTAGGGTTTGCCCAGTAGCGACCATAGCTCTTCACTGATGTGCGGGCAGACAGGTGCCAGCATTTTTATGTACAATTCGACGGCTTCATTCCATGCAGGTGTGCCATAAGCACCATTGGATTTGGCGCGCAGCATTTCATTGAGCAGTTCCATTAGCGATGAGATGATGGTGTTGAACTGGAACGCTTCAAAGTCGCTGGTGACGGAGCGCAGGGTTTGGTGCGTTTTGCGACGGAGTGTGCGCTCTGTCGCTTCATCGGCGAGGGTCTCGGCGGGTTCCAGGATCATGTTCCAAACGCGACGCAGCCAGCGGGAGGTGCCTTCGATGCCGCCATTGCTCCAGGGAGCGCCCATATCCCAGCGGGCAAAGAACATCAGGTAGGCGCGTACGGTGTCGGCGCCATAGGCTTGCACCAAATTGTCCGGTGGAATGACATTGCCGCGACTTTTGGACATTTTTTCGCCATCTTCACCCAAGACCATACCCTGGTTGCGTAGCTGAAGCATGGGCTCATTGCCTTTGGTGATGTTGGCATCGCGACAGGCTTTGTGGAAGAAGCGGGTGTAGATCAGGTGCATGGTGGCATGTTCGATGCCGCCAGTGTAGGTATCTACGGGCATCCAGTAGTCGTACTCGTCTTGTGGGAAGGGACGATCGGCGGATAGGCTGAGGCCCTTGTTCAGGTAGCCGAGATGATACCAGGAAGAGCACATGAAAGTATCCATGGTGTCCGTTTCGCGCTCGGCTTTGCCACCGCATTTCGGGCAGGTGGTGAAGCGCCACGTGGGGTGGAGTTTGAGCGGGCTTTCACCGGTTGGCTTCCATTCTACGTCTTCAGGTAACAGGATGGGTAAATCTTGTTCTGGGACGGGGACAGTGCCACAAGTGGGGCAGTAAATGATGGGGATGGGAGCGCCCCAATAGCGTTGACGGGAGATGAGCCAGTCACGCAGGCGATAATTGATGGAGCGATGGCCAACGCCTTTTTGGGTGATGTATTCAATTGCGGCTTCAAAGGTGCGCTCGGCGGGCGTGCCAGTGAGGGGGCCCGAATTGATCATCATTCCGGCAGCAGGGACGGCTGCACGCAGATCTTCAGGACGGATGGCCTCACTTTGTGGCGGTTGAATGACGACGCGAATCGGCAGGTGATATTTGCGGGCAAATTCAAAGTCGCGCTGATCGTGGGCAGGCACCGCCATAATGGCACCTGTGCCATAGGTCATGAGCACGTAGTCAGCAATCCAGACGGGCACACGCTGACCGTTGACGGGGTTGATGGCATAGCCGCCGGTGAAGACGCCGGTTTTTTCTTTGTCTGTGGCTTCGCGCTGCACATCCGATTGGCGCAGGGTCTCTTCGAGATAGGCCTGCACGGCCTGTTTTTGCTCTGGGGTGGTGAGTTTTTGAACGAGTGGATGCTCGGGAGCCAACACCATGAAGGTTACGCCCCACAGCGTATCAGGGCGGGTGGTGAAGACTTCTAGCGGATCACCTTGTTCGGTTTTGAAGAAAACGGCTGCGCCTTCGGAGCGGCCAATCCAGTTGATTTGCAGGGTTTGGACTCGTTCAGGCCAATCAATGCCTTCATATTGCAGCAATTCTTCAGCGTATTGTGTGGTGCGGAAGAACCATTGTGCCAGATCGCGTTTGATGACCGGTGTGCCACAGCGTTCACAGTGTCGGTCCTCGCCCCAAACTTGTTCGCGAGCGAGGGTGGTGTTGCACTTGGGGCACCAATCTACGGGGGATTGTTTGCGATAGGCCAGTCCCTGATTGTAGAATTTGAGGAAGAACCATTGTGTCCAGCGGTAGTACTCAGGTTCGCAAGAGGTAATTTCGCGCCGCCAGTCAAACATGGCGCCCATGCTGCGCAGTTGACCCCGCATGCGTTCGATGTTGGCGCGCGTGCGTACCATGGGGTGGATGTTATCTTTGATGGCGGCGTTTTCGGCGGGCAGGCCAAAGGCATCAAAACCGATGGGGAAGAGAACGTTGTAGCCGCGCATGCGCATGTAACGGGCATGTGCATCGGAGGGCGTCATGGCATACCAGTGACCGATGTGCAGATCGCCGGAGGGATAGGGAAGCATGGTTAGCGCGTAATGCTTGGGGCGAGTGGGGTCAATGTCGGCATCATAGAGATGGTCGGCCTGCCACTGTGCTTGCCAACGGGGTTCAATCTCAGATGGGTTGTAGATGGGGATTTCGCTCATTCTACCTCTTTGGTGTTGAAAAGGGTTTTTAAACAAAAAGGCCTTCGCCCAATCAGGGGCGAAGGCTCTTGTGGAAGACTCCGTGGTGCCACCCTGCTTGTCAGAAAGGGATTTCTGACCGCTCGGTGCGCGCTAACGGGCGTACCCGACACCGGCTAAAGGGGTTCACCGGTGTGGCCTGCCCTGGGGAGGGCAAACAGGCGAGTTCGGCCTGTGTGTTCCGTTGGACACGTCGTCGGGCTCACACCTCGCTTTCCCGGCTCGCTGACGGATGGCTTACTACTCCTGTTCTGGCCTTTGTAGTGGACCCAGAGGGATTCGAACCCTCGGCCTTCTCAATGCCATTGAGACGCGCTCCCAACTGCGCTATGGGCCCATAAAACTGTGTGATTTTGAATGTTCGTGGGGGGCACCCCCCAGTGGACCTGAGGGGATTCGAACCCCTGGCCTCCTCAGTGCGATTGAGGCGCGCTCCCAACTGCGCTACAGGCCCCGGTTGTTGAAGTGTCCGTATTCTACCGCACAGGTTGGGGAATGTCAAGAGATTGTGTGGTAGAATCATGAATGCCGGGGACGCCGACCCCGGCATTCAATCAAGGAGGAGAAGAAGAGAAGTCGCCCTTTCGATTTCTATCTTATCAGTGTTTTGCTTCTTCTACTTGACGCCAAACCTACGCTTAACCTACGTTCGCCTTACAAATTAACAAGGCTAAACAGGGTGTGAATGCTAATGCGGTGGGTCGGAATGTGTTTATGGACTGCGAATGGCGCTTAAATCCATCCGCTTGGTTTGTGGCAAGACTGGTTTGTGGTTTGCTCATTGCGTAGGAGTGATGTGGATGTCTGAACTTGGATATGTGCAGCTGATCAATTCGCCAGTGGGCGCGCTTGCGGTTGGGGCAAGTGAACGGGGGGTGAGGGTGGTGTTGTTTGGTGACGCGCCGACTGAGGTGAGTGGAACCGCCGCGGGACGGGCGTTGGCAGAGCGGGCGGTGGCGCAATTGGCCGAGTATTTCGCTGGAACGCGTCAGGTCTTTGATTTGCTGATGGATTGGGAGGCGTTGCCACCTTTTCAGCGACAGGTATTACAGGCGACAGCGGCGATTCCATTTGGGCAAGTGCGCACTTATGCGCAGATTGCGGCACAAATTGGCAGGCCGCGCGCGGCACGAGCGGTGGGCAATGCTGAGGCGCATAATCCGATGCCGATTTTGTTGCCCTGCCATCGCGTGGTGGGGAGCGATCGGCGTATGCATGGCTATGGTGGCCCAGGCGGGATTGCGCGTAAGGTGGCATTGTTAAAGCTGGAGGGGCATCGGTTTGAAGAGGAGCGATTGAATGACTGAAGAACGAGCTGTGCCATATCGAGCTGGTTTTGTGGCGGTGGTTGGGCGTCCGAATGTGGGCAAATCTACGCTGATGAATGCATTGCTGAAGCAGAAGATTGCTGCGGTTTCGCCGCGCCCACAAACAACGCGTCGCCGGCAATTGGGGGTGCTGTGTTTGCCGGACGCGCAAATTGTGTTGGTGGATACGCCCGGCATTCATGTGCCACAGAATCAGTTGGGTAAGGTGATGAATGAGACGGCTTTGGCGGCGTTGGCGGATGCGGATTGCATTGCCTGGCTGGTGGATGTTAGTCAGGCGCCGACGGACGAAGATCGCCTGGTGGCTGAACGGATTAAAACAGTGCCTGGGGCGGTGGTGGTGTTGGTGTTGAACAAAATGGACTTGCTTTCGGCACAACAATTTGCTATCCGGCAGGCTGAGTTTGCAGCGCTTTTGCCGGGTGCAACCTCGCTTGGCATTTCGGCACTGAACCCGAAAACGTTTGAGCCATTGTTACAGGCTTTGCTAGCCCGCATTCCGGAGGGAATGCCGTTTTACGATGAGGATCAGATTACGGATTTGTATGAACGCGAGATCGCGGCCGATTTGATCCGCGAGGCATGTTTGCTGAATTTGGATGATGAGATCCCCCATGCCATTGCCGTGCGGATTGATGAATACAAGGATCGCAGCGAGACGCAATCGTACATTGCGGCGACTTTGTTGTTGGAACGCGAATCACATAAGGGAATTGTGATTGGACGTGCAGGAGAGATGTTGAAGAAGATTGGCATGACCGCGCGAAAAGCAATTGAAGAGATGACGGGGCGTAAAATCTTTTTGGAATTGCGCGTTAAAGTGCACAAAAATTGGCGCAATGATGCCAATTTGTTGCGGCAATTGGGCTACAAATCAACTGAGAAGGATGATTGAAGATGATCTGGCTAGGAATTGCACTGGGGTTGGCAGTGGTGGATTGGCTGGCACTGTATTTTGGCTGGCTGCGATTGCATTGGGTGGCCAAGCCGGCAACCTTGCTGGCGTTGATCGTTGCAACGTATACGTTGAGTCACTGGCAGGGAGCAATGCTGTGGTTTGGACTGGGGCTGCTCTTTTCGCTGATTGGTGACATTGTGCTGCTTTGGCCAAAACGGTTTTTTGGCGGATTGGCGGCGTTTTTGTTTGCCCATGGGTTGTATGTGATTGGCTTTGACCCGTTGGTAGCATTACGGCTTCGTCCAGAGTTGGGCCTGATTTTGTTGGTCGTATTGCCGCCTGGGCTGATGGTGGGCAGGGTGCTTTTGCCGGCTTTGTGGGCATCGCCGAGCAATCGCAAATGGATTGTGCCTGTTTCAGTGTATTCGTTGGTAATTAGCTTGATGTTGACCTCAGCGCTGCTCAGTTTGGCGCGGGCTGATTGGCAGCGGGAGGCAGCCTGGTTGGTCAGTATTGGGGCAGTGTTGTTCTACACATCCGACTCGTTGCTGGCATATGACTGCTTTGTGCGGCGATTGGTGCACGGTCAGTTTTGGGTGATGGTGACCTATCACCTGGGGCAGGCCGGCATTGTGTTGGGGGCGTTATTGCAATATGGCTGGCTGAAATAAGGCTCAGGGTTTGGCAAGAGGACGGAAGCCTTCGCCCAATGCTTCGTGAGCAGTGCCAATGACCATGAAGGCTTTGGGATCGCAGTCTTTAACCAGCTCTTTTAGCTGAGCAATTTCAGCACGGGTGATGACGCAATAAATGACGGGACGTTCAGAGCCTGTGTATCCGCCACGTCCACTCAAGATGGTGACGCCGCGTTCCATTTCTTGCATGATGCGATGTGAGATGGAATCGGGGTTTTCGGTGACGATGATGGCCGTACGAAAGATATTGGAGCCTTCCGCAATCATTTCGGCGGCGATGCCGCTGACATAAATCACAACCAGACCGTAGAGCGCTTTGGGCCAACCAAAAGCTACGCCGCCCAAGAGCACGACCAGGGTGTCGGTGACAAGATAGGCCTGCGAGATCGAGATGCCCAGGCGATGGTTGAGGATGCGGCCGAGGATGTCGCTGCCGCCGCTCGTGCCTTGTCCGCGATAGACAATGCCCAACCCGATGCCGAGCAGCAGGCCGCCATAAAGTGTGTTCAGGACAATGTCGTCGGTGACGCCTTGTAAGGGTAGGTAGAACGCCAGGAAATCGGTCAGAAATGAGAATGCGCTGATGGCAACCGCTGTGCGCAGGGCAAATTTGACGCCGCCCAGGTAGCGCCAGCCGAGGATGAACATAGGAATATTGCCAATGAATACCATGAGGCCAATTTGCCAACCGGTGTAGGCGTTGATGACCTGAGCAGCGCCGCTGATGCCGCCGCTGACCAAGTTGGCTGGAATGAGGAATAGACGCATGGCCAGGGCCTGAATCAATGCACCTACCAATACCAGGCTATAATCTTTGATGCTGCGCCAGCGGATGAAGGAAAGAGGGTTCTTTTTCATGTTGTTGTCCTTACAAGTTACCAGGATGGGCGTTATTATAGCCATGTTTTCAACCGTGAGAAGGGGTGAAGTTCCTAATTTGATCCAAAAAATGTTACTTGCAAACAATTCGTAAGCCAAAACCCTTTGACAATCTGGGCGGGCAAGGCTAAAATGAAGGTGAATTATTTTCATCTTTTATTACGAGCGCTTTTGAGGTGCATTGTGAGCAAATGGGCCGGAAAATTTGTAATCGGTTTGACCGGAAATATTGGCACAGGCAAGAGTGTGGTGCGCAAGATGCTGGAGCATTTGGGCGCCTATGGCATTGACGCGGATGCGTTGGCGCACCGCGCCATTGCGAAGGGGGCGCCGGGCTATGCAGCTGTGTTGCGCACTTTTGGCCAATGGCTGTTAGGGCCAGATGAGCAAATTGATCGTGTCAAGTTGGGGCGGTTGGTCTTCAACGACCTTGAAGCGATGCATCAATTGGAAGCGATTACACATCCACTTGTTGAACAAGCGGTGGATTATATTGTGCAACATGCAACGCAGCCGGTGATCGCAATTGAGGCAATCAAGTTGTTGGAATCGAATTTGGGGAAGCAGTGTGATAGTATTTGGGTCACCTATGCTAGCCCCGAGCAGCAAGTGGCGCGCTTGACGCAGCAACGAAAAATGAGCGAGGCAGATGCACGCATGCGCATTCAGGTTCAGGGATCGCAAGATGCCAAATTGAATGCGGCGCATGTGGTGATTAAGAATGTGGGCTCATTTGAAGATACGTGGCGGCAGGTGAATGCTGCCTGGCAAAAGGTGATGCCGCAAGCAGCGCCAGAGCCCGAACCGGTTGTGGCGGTGGCAAAACCTGCTCAGCCCCAAAAGGCTGGTGCTGAACCGCCGACGATGCCGGTGGTGGAATTGAGTGTGGTGCGTGCCGGGCCACGCAATTCGAGCGAAATTGCCAGTTTGTTGAACCGTTTGACCAACCGAGCTGAGCCGTTGGAACGCGAAGATATTATGGCGGCGTTTGGAGAAAAGGCGTTTTTGCTTTTGCAGGCCGGGCAAAATATGGTGGGGGTGATTGGTTGGCAAGTGGAGAACCTGGTTTCACGCACGTTGGATATTGTGATTGATCCATCTGTCTCACCGACGCAAGCGTTGCCGGTGTTGATTAATGAAATGGAGCGCGCTTCAAAGGATTTGCAGTGTGAAGCATCGCTAGTGTTTGCCCCGCCCGATTTGGCGCAGCATGATGCGCTGTGGCGCAGCCTGGGGTATGAGCGGCGTTCGCCGCAGATGCTGGGGATTTTGGCCTGGCAAGAAGCGGCACAGGAATCGATGTTGCCTGATTCAACGTTGTATTTTAAGAAGCTGCGACAGGACCGTATTTTGCGGCCCATTTAAACCCGGGTGGCACGGGGGTGTTTCCTCCGAGCAGCCCTGACTTCTGATGAGAGTGAAACATTTGTTGTGCCTGACCTGCTGACCGAAGTCTCTTTCTTATTGCAGCGTCTCAATTGGATGAGCCTGCTGGACCTATTACTGGTCACGCTGGTTTTGTTTGGTGTGCTGCTGCTCCTTCGGGATACGCAGGCGATGGTTTTGTTGCGTGGGGTGGTTTTGTTGGCGTTGTTCCTGATCGTCTTGACGCGATTGGTGAACTTGCCGGCTTTTTCCTGGTTGATTCGCACAACGCTGCCAGCACTGTTGTTTGCGGTGCCGGTGATTTTTGCTCCGGAGATTCGGCGTGGATTGGAGCGGTTGGGGCGAGCGGGGTCAGCTTCGTTGTTTAGCCGTCAGGATGCAGCCTCGTTGAAGACGTTGCGCGAGACGATTGGTGTTTTGGTCACGTCGGCGGTGCGACTTTCGGCCCGGCAACATGGGGCGCTGATCATCTTGCAGCGCAATGATAGCTTGCGAGAATATGTGCAAACGGGCATCTCGCTCCATGCGCGTATTACGCCGGAGCTGTTGCTGCAAATTTTTTACCCGAACACACCGCTGCATGATGGGGCGGTGATTATTGCGGATCATCGGGTGGTGGCGGCTTCGTGCGTCATGCCGCTTTCGGCCAGCGGGGTGTTGAACCGTTCGGCAGAGCGACGCATGGGCTTGCGACACCGTGCTGCTTTGGGTATTTCTGAGGCGAGCGATGCGATTGCAATTGTCGTCTCAGAAGAGACTGGTTCGATTTCAATTGCGCATGGTGGCCGAATCATTCGGCGTTTGGATGCAGAACGGTTGGAGAATATCTTGCTGGCTTTTTATCAGCCCGTGCAGACCACACCGCGATTTTGGGGCTGGCTGTCCCGCCCATTTGGTGGACGTGGGTCTGCTTCTGAGGATCACCGATGAAACACTTTTTCAGTCAGCTGGGCAAGGTTATCCCAACGTTTTTGACAGCTGTTTTGCTGGCGGTTTTTGTTTGGGTTTCGGCAGTGATTGAAAAGGACCCGACTGAGGAACGCCCCTATCCGCAACCGGTGACGGTGGAAATTGTGGGCCAAGATCCGGGTCTGGTGATTGTCAGCTCGCCGCCGCGCACGGTCAACGTGGTGCTGAAGGCACCTGTTTCAACCTGGGATGTTTTGAACAACACGCCTGGCAGTGTGCGGGCGTTCATTGACCTTTCGGCGTTGCAAGAGGGGACACATGTGGTGCCGGTGCAAGTGCAGGTCTCTGCTGGGCCTGTGCAAATTGTGTCTTACACGCCAGCAACCGCGGAACTGGTTTTGGACCGGTTGATGAGCCGCACCTTTGATGTGAGCGTGGTGCAACGCGGTCAGGTGGCAACGGGTTATCAGACCGGAACACTGCAATTGGACCAGAAGCAGGTGACGGTGACGGGACCGGCAACGTTGGTGGAGCGGGTCAGTGAGGTGCGGGCGGTGTTGGATGTGGCGCAGGCGCAACAAACGATTCAACGGACACTTTCGCTGGTGGCACTCGATAGTGGTGAGCAAGTGGTGAGTGGGGTGGTGGTGACACCCAACGAGGTGGTGGCGCACCTGGATGTAACACAGCGCTATGGATATCGCAATGTGGTGGTCAAGGTGGTGGTGACGGGGCAGGTGGCGGATGGCTATCGTTTGACGAATATTTCGGTTGTGCCGGCGGCAATTACCGTTTATTCTGCCGATCCGCAGGTGGTGAACAGTTTGCCGGGCTATGTGGAGACAACCGCATTGGATTTGAGCGGGGCAACGGATGATGTGGATGTGTTTCAGACGCTGAACTTGCCGCCGGGGGTTTCGGTGGTTGGCGATCAGATGACGGTGTTGGTGCGGGTGAGCATTGCCAGCATCGAGAGCAGTTTGCCGCTTTCGGTGCCGGTGGAGGTGGTGGGGTTGATGCCGGGGTTGTCGGCGCGCACCTCGCCCGAGGTGATTACCATCATCGTAACGGGGCCGCTGCCCAAGCTGGATGGCCTGACAGCAGATGGCGTGCGGGCGGTGGTGGACGTGAGCGGCTTATCGGCTGGCAGTTATTCGTTGACGCCCCGAATTGAGCTGGCCATTCAAGATCTACGGGTGGAATCGTTCTTGCCGGAGCTGGTGGAGGTGGTGCTGACGGTGGCGCCAACACCAACTCGTACGCCAAGACCTTTCCCATAAGTGTTCATTTTCGGGTATAATCAAGTTTCCGCGGCGAGGCCGCGTTGGAAAGAGGATTCCCGATGAATAAACCAATGGTGGCCCTGGTTGGGCGGCCGAATGTAGGCAAAAGTACGCTGTTCAATCGCCTGGCGGGCGAGCCGCTGGCAATTGTGGATGATACCCCCGGCACGACGCGCGATCGGCTATTGGCCGAGGCGGA
>JAIWNK010000125.1 GCA_020216845.1 Anaerolinea sp.
CGCATCACCGGTTTGTTGGGCTTCAGTCCGGCCGATTGGTTAAGCCGTCCATCGGCCTGGCTTTCAGCGCTGCACCCTGAAGACCGTCAGGCTGTTCTGGAAGAGGAGACACGTTGTCGCGATGCCAATTTGCCATTTGAGGCAGAATATCGGTTGGTAGGCAAGGATGGGCAGGTGGTGTGGGTGACTGATTATACGATGATTGTGCCAGGCTTTGCCGGGCGCAGTCAGGGGGTGATGTTGGATGTGACGCAACGCAAACGGGCCGAACAAATCCGCTCGGCGACCTATCGCATTTCGCAGGCGGCCTATACGGCGGAGCGTTTGGAGGACTTGTATGCATCCATTCACAAGATTCTGGGCGAACTGATCCCGGCGAAAAACTTTTATATTGCTCTATACGACAAGGAAAATGATCTGTTGCATTTTCCATATTTTGTGGATGAGCATGATGAGCCCCCTGCACCTATTCATCCGGCAAAGACGTTGACCGGGTATGTGTTGAAGAGTGGTCGTCCGTTGTTTGCTTCGCCACCGATTTATGAAGAAATGGCGCGTCAGGGCGTGGTGCTGAGTCAGGGCAAGCCTTCGTTGGATTGGTTGGGTGTTCCGTTATGGGTGAATAATCGCCCGATTGGTGTCATGGTGGTGCAAAGCTATGTGGAGGGGCAGCGGTTTGATCAGGATGCGTTGAATATTTTGACTTTTATCTCTGCGCAGGTTGCCATGGCGATTGAGCGCCGCCGTGCTGAGCAGCGTTTGATGGATGCTTTGAAAGAAAAAGAGGTTTTGCTACGCGAGGTTTATCATCGGGTAAAGAATAATTTGCAGGTCATTTTGGGATTGTTGAGTTTGCAAGAGGAAGCAACGCAAGATGCTTCCGTGAAAAATGTTCTGGATGATACAAAGGCGCGGATTAGTTCGATGGCTTTGGTGCATCAGCAGTTATATCAGGCGCAAGATCTGTCGCGGATTGATTTGGGCCAATATTTGCAAGAGCTGGCATTGCAGGTGCATCATGCAGCAATGCAAGGGACGGCGGTTCGCCTGGTTCGTGAAATTGAGCCGGCGTTTGTGTCTGTGGATCGAGCGATTCCTTGTGGTTTGATTGTCAACGAGTTAATCTCGAACGCGCTTAAATATGCGTTTCCTGACGGACGAACGGGAACGGTGTGGGTGCGGTTGCACCGACAAGAGTCGGCGTGGAGGTTGTGTGTGCAGGATGATGGGGTGGGGCTGCCTCAGGAAGTGGACATCCGCAACCCGCAAACGTTGGGGCTGCAAATTGTGGATATTTTGGTCAAGCAGCTACGTGGACGCTTGACGTTGTTGCCTGGGCCGGGCGCGGGGTTTGAGATCTGCTTCCCAGATTAGCGTATTGTGGCCCTTGACTTATCTGCATTTCAATAGATAATTGAAATGTCTGTTATATGCGGGATGTGACAGGCAAATGATGAGACTTTGATCTTTCTTTGGAGGATGCATGGCTGAAGGCCCGATTCAAAAATTGACAACCGGTGGTCAACAAATGATCAATCTGGTTGTTGAAAAATATAAGTCCTATGGGCATTCCTATTTGGCGGTAAATCACTGGCTGGTGGGATTGTTGGAACGGTACGGACCAATGGCAGCTGCATTGGTTAGCAACCTGGACCCGGCAGCGACTTTGAAGGCAACACAAGATAAGTTGGGGAAGAATGAACTTGGCCCGGCATTGACGGCAGAAGAAGTGGCTCAGCTTGCGGCTGAACGTGCTAGTCAGCGGGGAAAATTGCAGGCATCGGAGCGCGACATTGCAGCGGTGATCTTAACCCGGGCTGGGTATACGGTGAATGAAGGTACAGGGTTTAGTGTGCCGTTCTCTGCACCGGCAATTGGGGGGGAAGCGGTTGTGGGTAGTAAGAGCGGTTCACCGGATACGCCGACGTTGAATCAGTTTGGGCGAGACCTGACGGAAGCAGCTCGTCAGGGCAAATTGCCGCCTTTGGTGGGGCGGCAGGAAGAATTGGCGCAGGTGATCGAAACCTTGTGCCGACGCACCAAGCGCAACCCGGTGTTGGTTGGGCCCGCTGGGGTTGGCAAGACGGCTATCGTTGAGGGGCTGGCGGCCCTGGTGGTGAAAGGCGAGGTGCCCAAACCTTTGCAAGGCGTGCGATTGGTGGCGATTCAGCCTTCCATGCTGGTGGCGGGAGCTCACCTGAGCGGTGAGTTGGAAAAGCGGATGCAGGCGTTGGTGCGAGAGGCAAGTCAGCCGGGCATTGTGCTGTTCATAGACGAAATTCACAGCATCATTGGCGCGGGTGGCATGGTTGGCACAACCGATATGGGCAGCATTCTCAAGCCATCCCTGGCGCGCGGAGAGCTGGCCTGTATTGCAGCAACAACGCACGATGAATATCGTCGTTTTATTGAAAGTGATGGCGCATTGGAGCGGCGTTTTAACCCGGTGCGCGTTCAGGAGCCAACCGCCGAGCAAACATTGGAAATTGTGCGGACGCTGCGCGATGAAATGGCCAAGAATAATTCGGTTCAGATGTCCGATGATGTTTTGGCCTGGTTGGTGGAATTTGCTGATCAGTACATGCGCAATCGTAACTTTCCGGACAAGGCAGTGGATTTAATGGAACAGTGCTTTGCACATGCTTTGGCGAAATCGCATACGGAAATTGGGCTAGACGAGGCACGTGAAGTCGCCCAGCGGATGGTTGGCATGCCGCTGGCACTGGATGAAAGCCTGGCTCAGTTGCAACGGATGCTATCGGAACGAGCGTTGCTTGGCAAAAGCGAAGCGGAGGCGCTCGCTGATCGGTTGAAGGTGACCATGCGGGGGTTGGATATGCGCTCGGGCCGCCCCAATGCGGTGCTGTTGTTGACATCTGAAGTGCGTGAGCAGGGCGAAGCTTTGGCAGCAGTGTTGGCTGAGGCGATGTATGGCAATGCTGATCGTGTCATCACGATTGATTTCAGCCGATTTTTGCACCCGGAAGATGTTAATCTATTAGTTGGTGCGCCGCCTGGCTACGTGGGCTATTCGGATACGTTGCCGCTGCACGGTTTGGCGCAGATACCGTGGTGCGTCTTGCGGTTTGAAAATGTGGATGCCTGTCACCCTTATATTCGGCAGGTGTTGGCACAGGCTTTCAAAGATGGCTTGTTGATGGATGGGCGTGGACGCCCAATGTATTTGAGCGATACGATTGTATTAATGAGTGCCAATATTGAATTGCAGGCAAAGCGTGCGATCGGCTTTTTTGCGGAACCGGAACCCGTTAATGTTCAGGATGTTGAAGCGGCAATGGCCGAGAGCCTGGGGGCAGATTTGGCCGGGCAGGTGGACTTGCTGCTGTTTGGGCATCAGGAAGCTGGCACGGTTTCGGAAGAGTGGGTGCGTCACAATTTGCTTGAGCCGCTGTCTAAGCGGTATCGCAAACAAGGTCTGTTGCTGGAATGGGATGAGAGTTTGGTCAATTGGTTGGTCGGGGCGCTTTCGCATGGCTTTGGTGAATCGGATTGGGAACATTGGGTGGATCGGGCATTTACGCCGCAGGTGATTGACCATCTACCGCAACATGCAACTGAAAAAGTTGCGTTGACGGTCAAGCTGCAGAATGATGCCCTGGTGTTTGTTCAAAAACTTTCAGAGTGAGGAGTGCAAAAATGGAATTTCAGAACGAGTTTCAAAAGCAGATGTATGAGAAGCTAGCTGGAATGATGAAGGAACTGTTTGGCGCTTTCGCCAGCCCGCGTCAGGATTCGCCTGCCTTTGGCATTTCCATGGGGAGTGCATACACGGTTGTTTCCGTTTTGCCGTGGCGGGAGGATGAGGCGATCTTCACCACGCGTTCCTATGTGGTGACAGGAATTGAAATTGTGCCTGAGCTGATGTATTACCTGTTGCGCGAGAATGACCGGATGCGCTTTGGCGCATATGGAATTGATAGAGATAATGACATTTTCTTTGAGCACACGATTGTTGCCTCGACGTGTGATTTGGAAGAACTGAAAAGCTCGGTTTTGGCGGTCGTCTATACAGCAGATCAGGCAGATGATGAAATCACATCCCGATGGGGCGGGCAACGAGCAGTAGACCGGCATTAAGAGCAGACTGTGTTTGACCTGTATTATTACCCGATTGGTCAGCTGACAGAACCAAGCATTCTGGCGGCTGTTGCACCGCGACGCGCTGACCGAAAACGAGTTGGCGATATTTTCCTGGCCATGTTGACGCTGGAGGGGAATGCTTCGCTCTCGGCAGCCCAACAGCAGGCCTTGCTTGAAAAAGCCGCTGAGGTGTATTTCTCTTCGGGCGGTTCGGTGACGGCAGGGTTGCGGGCAGCAGTTGCACCGGTGAATGAGTTTTTGTATGGCCGCAATTTGCGTGGCGCTCGCGAGGGTGCGGTTTGCACAGCGCTTTGGAATGTGGCGGTACTACATGGCAATACGTTGCTGATCGCTCATGCAGGACATACCCATACGTTCTGTTTGACAGGCACACAGGTGCAAGACTTTGTGGATGAACAAGGTGGGCGCGGTTTGGGCGTGGCGCGGACGCCATCTTTGCGCTTTTATCAGACAGAAGTGAATGGTGGCGACGTGCTCATTTTTTCGGCGCGTCCCCCTGCAAGCTGGAATGCGGCTTTGTTAGCTGGTGCGCCCCAATTGAATCGCGATGCGCTGCGTAGGCGGTTGTTGCATCAGGTCGGCGATGAGGTGCAGGCCGGGGTGTTCCAATTCCAGGCCGGTGATGGAAAATTGCACCTTCTGCGACCGCGCCCAACCGCGGTGACACCTGTGGCGGTTGTTGCAGCACCTGCAGCAGCAGAAGAAGAGGCAAGACCGTTGCGTGTAGATGTGCAAAGCTCGGTAGCAAGCGCATCACAACAGAGCACAGATGCACTCCCTGTTCGTCGTCGCCGGGTGGAGACGACGCAGACACCCGGGCCACTTTATTTGACGGGTGAGCGTTTGGAACAGCCGCCGGGTGAAAATGTCCGTGAAGAGGGCGAGAAAAGCACTTCGGCAGAACAGCTGCGCAGCAGGCGCCGCAGTGAGCGCCGGGCCGAGCCGGGGCAGCGCAATCGCACCATGCAGCAGGCATTGGCCCCGGTTTGGAAGCGCCTTCGCAACGCCATGGCAGCATTGCAGCAAAAAATGCCGCGCTCTTTTTTGCACTTGCCCCCCTTGTCATCAAAGGCAATGTTCGTCCTGGCGCTACTTGTGCCATTGATATTGGTTTCGGTTGGGGCAACGGTTTATGTTCGCAATGGTGAAATGGCGCAACATGAGGTGTTGGTTTACCTGGCAGAACAAAAAAAAGATCAGGCGCTGCAAGTGACGGGCGTGGCACAACAACGGGCTGCCTGGCAAGATGTGTTGTCTCAACTGGATGAGGCAGAGCGTTATGGACGCAGTGAAAAAGCTGCCGATTTGCGCAATGTTGCCCAGCAAAAATTGGATGAGCTGGATGCGGTCCGGCGAATCAATTATCAGCCCGCTTTGGCGGGGGGCTTTGATAGTCGGGTAACCATTACGCAGCTCGTATCATCTTTTTCGGGTGACTTATACGCGCTGGATTCTGTGCAGGGACGGGTATTGCGCCTAAAGGCTACCAGCACAGGCTATTCGCTGGATCGGCAATTCATTTGTGGGCCAGGACAAATTGGCCCGTTGATTATTGGGCCTTTGGTAGATATTGTGCCTTTGCCGCGCAAGAATCCGTATAACGCGGAGGTGATGGGTATTGATGCCGGAGGGGCGCTGATCTTCTGCAGTGCTGGCAAAGGGCCAGATGCAATTCCACTTACATTGGATCGAAGCTGGGGAAAAATTGCCGCGATTACGCTTTATCAAGACTCCCTGTTCGTTTTGGATCCGGCCAGCAATGTAGTTTGGCGCTTTGATGAATTGCAACAAGGGTTCACCAGTCTGCCGCGTTCGCTTGAGGTCAACGTGACCGATATGTTCAATGTGATTGATTTGGCGATGTATTCGGATGACTTGTTCTTGTTGCATGAGGATGGTCGTATGACCAAGTGCACCTACCGCAGCGATTTTTCGCCGACGATGGAGTGCGAGGATCCCTCTCCATATATGCTGACCGATGTGGATGGTTTGAAACAGCCGTTGGATGTGATTGCAGGAACAAGATTCATTCAGGCGCAGACAACCTACCCGCTTGAGCCCTCGCTGTTTTTGTTGGATCAGGCCGGACGGTCGCTCTATCGGTTTAGTATGGCGTTGCAAATGCAATATCAAATCCGTCCAAGCCAATCCGCTTTTGGCTTGAGTCAACCGATGCGCGACTTGACGGCTTTTTGCATCACGCCGCTGCAAGAGGTGGTGTTGGCATTTGGGGATCAGATTTACGCTGCGCCGTTACCGGTTCCATAGGAGGGATGATGACAGCGTATGATTGGGTTGAGAAGCCGACCTTGTTGCTTGACGAGAGCCGCGCTCGGGCAAATATTGCTCGCATGGCTGAAAAAGCCCGTCGTTCCGGGCTTCGTTTTCGCCCGCATTTCAAAACGCATCAATCGGTGGAAATTGGCACATGGTTTCGCGCCGAGGGTGTGCAGCAGATTACGGTTTCATCGGTTGAGATGGGGCAATATTTTGCAGCGGCGGGGTGGGATGATATTTTGTTGGCTTTTTCAGTCAATTGGCGGCAGCGTTCTGCGTTGATTGCGTTGGCCCAATCCGTGCGGCGTTTGGGGCTATTGGTTGAATCGGCAGAGAGCCTGGACTTTGTAGAGCGATTGGGGGTGCCGGTAGATGTTTGGCTGAAGATTGATGTCGGTGCGCGGCGCACAGGGTTGGATTGGCAAGCTGTTGAGCAAATTGCCGATTTGTTGCATTATCCGTTGCATACGGCTCGTTTGCGTGGTTTGTTGACCCATGCCGGGCATACCTATGGGGCGGGGGATGGTGAGGCGGTGCGCCGTGTATATGCTCAATCGGTGCAGCGCATGAATGATCTGCGTTGGCAATTGCAGCAGCAAACCGGGCAGCAGCTCGAAGTTTCTGTTGGGGATACACCGGGGTGTAGTTTGAGTGAGGATTTGGGGGATGTGGATGAGATTCGCCCGGGGAATTTTGTTTTCTATGATGCTGAGCAGGCTGCGTTTGGCAGTTGCCCACCGGAATGGATTGCGGTTGCTGTGGCATGCCCGGTAGTGGCCTGTCATCCACGGGATGAAAAAGTGGTTGTCTATGGGGGAGCGGTGCACCTTTCCAAAGATTTTTGGATAGGGCAGGATGGGCAACGTCAGTATGGGTGGGTGGCGCTGCCAGAAGAGGGGGGCTGGAGTGCCCCATTGCCAGGGGCGTATGTGCAGGCGCTTTCGCAGGAACATGGGCTTTTGCATGTGCCTGCGCCGTTGCTCAAGCAGATTAAGATCGGCGATTTGGTTTGTGTGTTGCCGGCGCATTCTTGTTTGACGGCGGCAGCCTTGGGACGTTATGCAACGTTGGATGGGCGCTGGATTGAAATGATGCGCTAAAAAATGGAAAGCGGGGCGGGCATGAAGATCAGGAAGAAAACGATGATCATAATGACGCCTAGCAGGCGACGCGGTGGGTCAAGCTTTGTGATGGTGTCGAGTGGTTCGGCGTAAACGCGTCCCAGAAAGAAAATCAGCGCAGCCATCAGCAGCCAACTGCTAGAAGCCAATACCAGCAAGATCATGACGCCCATGATGTAGGGGAAAAGTTTGCGCACGCGCTCGCCGAGCAGGGAAGCGATGATGTGACCGCCATCCAGTGTGCCGGCGGGGATGAGATTGATGGCGGTGACCAGCAGACCGGTCCAACCGGCCCAGGCAACTGCGTTGAGCGAAACATCCAATCCGCCGAAGGGGAACGGTCGTCCGGTGAAGAAGTAGCGCAGCCAGTAAAGCAGCGGGGTTGTCTCATAGCTGACTGGTGCAGGAAGGAGCTGCCCAAAGACCAGATATTTCAGCAACAGGTAGAGGATGGAGTTGCCTTCCATGCCTTGTGTGCCAGGCTGAGTGATCGTTTGCGGCAGGGTGGAGAGCGTTGAGGTAGATAGGCCGTACAGCAACACCGGAATGGCGATGACCAGCCCAGCAATTGGCCCTGCTACACCAACATCAAATAAGACGCGGCGGTTTTTGGGGATGGAGCGCATGTTGATGACGGCGCCCAGCGTGCCAAAAGGGCTGATGAAAGGTGGCAAGGGAATAAAGTAAGGCAGGGTGACATTGACACCATTGCGCCGGGCGATAAAGTAGTGGGCGAATTCGTGTGCGCCGAGGATGCTTAGCAGGGCCAGGGTATAGGGCCAGCCCAGGCGGATGATGGCGAGGAGTTGTTGCACAAAGCTGAGTGTGGTGATTTCTTCGCCAAGCGCATAGAGCCCACCGGTCCACCAGACGCAGATGAGGGCAAGTAAGAAAAAGATCAGGTTGGTGCGCGGGTTGGAAGGTTTGGGTTGTGGCAAGCCAGGGATAAGCAGAATTGCGTGGCGATCTCCATCGGGGCGAAAGAGGGGGGTAATGTTGTAGGGGCGCAATGCCTCAGCGAGCTGATCGTATTGGATGTGTGATTCGCCCGTCAGATGGCCGCGGTAGCGCACAATGAAAGGGTCTTTTCCGCTGCCGATGGTAATGTCTTCAATCAGCAGGTAGCGCCGTACCAGGATTTCATATTGACCATAGGTGGGAAGTGGATTTTCCATGAAAATCAGTCCTAACGATTTTGAGATATGCGTTCAGGGCGAGACGCCTCTATTGTCATTAGAAGAGGCGTCTCGCTAGATTGCGATGAGGCGGGAATGGATGGGGGTCGAACCCACCGCGGCCCGCAACGCGACCCGCCACCGGTTTTGAAGACCGGGAAGCCCACCGGGACTTAGCCACTCCCGCGCTTAAGCATACCGCAGGCGCAGGGCTTTGGCAAGGCTATTCTGGTTGGTTGCCCATAATTTGTTCGATTTGTTCTAGCAAGTCATCCGTCAGCTTTTCGGCAGCGTTGCTGGCATCCAGGTTTTCGTCCAATTGTTCCAGCCGGCTTGCGCCAGTAATGACGCTGCTGACCTCTTTGCGGCGCAAGATCCAGGCAATGGCAAGTTGAGCAGTGGTCAGGTCGAGTTCTTGAGCCAGTGCAGTCAGTTGCCGGATGATGGCGATGCGATCTGGGGTGAGGTTGTCGCGCACCCAGCCCATTTCTTCAAGCGCGGCACGGCTGTTTGCCGGGATGCCTTCGTTGTATTTGCCGCTGAGAATGCCGGAATAGAGCGGGCTCCACGTAGTGAGGCCCAGACCAAATTCTTTGCAAAGTGGCCAAAGATCAATTTCGACGCGTTTGCGGTGGAAGAGGTTGTATTGAGGCTGTTCCATGGTTGGCGGGATGAGGTTGTATTGGCGGGCAATGCCAATCGCTTGGGTTATCTGTGCGGCTTCCCATTCGGAAGTTCCCCAATAGAGGATTTTTCCCTGATGGATCAGGTCGGTCATCGTGAACACGACTTCTTCGACGGGGGTGTCGGGGTCGTAGCGGTGGCAAAAGTACAGATCAAGATAATCGGTTTGCAGGCGGCGTAGCGAAGCGTGGAGCGATTCGATGACGTGTTTGCGTGACAGGCCACGTCCATTGGGGCCGGGCATGGTGGGGCCAAAGACTTTGCTGGAAAGCACCAGGGCCTCACGGGGCAGGTCTTGAATGGCTTTGCCCATCACGATTTCTGCCTGTCCGCCAGCGTAGACATCGGCGTTGTCGAAGAAGTTGATGCCGGCATCATAGGCGGCATGAAGCAGGTCACTTGCAGTGGCTTCATCTAGTTGGTTGCCAAAAGTGACCCAGGCGCCAAGCGAAATTTCGCTTACTTTGAGACCCGAACGACCCAAACGACGGTAATGCATGGGAAAAATCCTCCTTGGGAAAGGTTGAAATTAGCTTTCTTCGCCGCTGCCAATGCCGAGTGGTTTCCATTTTTCGGTGTTGGCGCGCAGGCGATGAGCTCCACCACCGCGAGTGTGTAGCT
>JAIWNK010000126.1 GCA_020216845.1 Anaerolinea sp.
CATCGAAGCCTTGTGGTTTGATGAACATTTCCTCCCCGTCCAACAGGCCAGTCAGGCCGGTTTGACCTGGCTCCATGCGCTTGTTTTGGCATTGAGGGCAGGTTTTGGGGTCGTGGGGATGATATTCAATCGGCTCTTCGTACGTGGTGATATAGCCTTCGAAGTTGCGTAAAATGATTTTGTGGTCAGACATGCTGATCAGGTAATTGGGCATGACTGGGATCTTGCCGCCGCCGCCGGGGGCATCAACAACGTAGGTTGGCACAGCATAGCCAGATGTGTGACCGCGCAGGCCTTCGATGATTTCAATGCCTTTGGCAACCGGGGTGCGGAAGTGACCGGCGCCTTCAACCAGATCGCATTGATAGAGATAGTAGGGGCGGACGCGAATGCGCACCAGGTCTTGCACCAGTTTGCGCTGAATGTGGACGCAGTCGTTGACGCCGGCCAATAGCACAGATTGATTGCCAAGCGGGATGCCGGCGCGCGTTAAGCGATCTGTGGCCTGAGCCAATTCAAGCGAAATTTCGTTGGGGTGGTTGACGTGAATGTTCATCCACAATGGATGATATTTTTGTAGGGTGTCACATAGCTCTTGCGTGATGCGCATGGGCATGAAAACCGGAATGCGGCTGCCGATGCGGATGATTTCGATGTGTGGAATTTCGCGCAGGCGGGCGAGCAATTCTTCTAGAATCTTGGGCGCCAGGGCAAGCGGGTCGCCGCCGGAAAGTAACACATCGCGCACTTGCGGGGTGCGTTTGAGGTAATCGAGCTGCATTTCAAATTCGGCGCGGGAGAAAGTGGCGCTCGGGTCGCCTACGATGCGGGCACGTGTGCAATAGCGGCAGTAGGATGCGCATTGGGTGGTGACCAGCATGAGGACGCGATCGGGATAGCGATGCACCAGGCCGGGAACGGGAGAGTGCCGATCTTCGGCGAGGGAATCTTCCATCATGCCAGTGAAGGGCACCATTTCATCGGCACGGGGGATAACCTGCTTGCGAATCGGGTCGTTGGGGTCTTTGGGGTCAATCAGCGAGACAAAATAGGGGGTGATGTCTACCCGAAACAAGCCAGAACTGCTCAGTGCTTTGCGTTCGCTATCGGTTAGCTCAAGCACCTTTTCGAAATCTTCAACGGAATTAAGGCGATTGCTCATTTGCCAGCGCCAATCATTCCACTTCTCATCGGGAACATCGGCATAGATGGGGGCACGTTTGGAAATAAAGGGAGTAGGAGACATGGAAAATCCTTTTAGTCGGTTTTTGTTGAATTACAAGGCTTAATTTTGGTTGAATAACCGATGCAATGGGCCTAGTTGCCCGCAACGAATCGGAAAAGCGCCATCAGGCGGGTCGTGATCGGTGCGGTAAAATCCGGCTAATTGGGCTCGAATGGTTTCAAACAGCATAGATTGATTGTAAGAAAAAATGGCGCACAGGTCAATTGATTTTTGCGAGTTTTGTGGCGATTTTTGTCCCAAGCCTGGTTTTGGAATCCAATTGTAGCCGGGAAACAGTCTTTGCGGTTGAGTGGTAAGCCTATTCGTATTAATAATTTGTCAGAGTTGTTGCAAAGCTGTTGACGATGCTTGTCAGGCATGGTATGATTTTACCAGGCTGTTTTAGCACTCTAATTAAGAGAGTGCTAAAAGGAGAATGGTATGATGGAAGACTTGACCGAACGCCAAAAATTTATTCTCAGCCTGGTGGTGCATGAATTCACCCGGACAGCCGCGCCAATCGGCTCGCAAAATCTGGTTTCGCAATTCCACCTGGATATGAGCTCGGCAACAGTGCGCAACGAGATGGCTGTGCTGACCGAGCGCGGCTACTTGCGTCAGCCGCATACATCTGCAGGGCGGGTGCCAACAGAAGAGGGCTATCGCTATTTTGTTGGGCGCTTGCTACGAGAGACGCAATTGCCTGATGCAGCACGGCGGACGATCGCCCATCAGTTTTATCAGAGCCGGCAAGATGTGAGCCAATGGACGCGTTTGGCTGCTTCTGTGTTGGCTGTGCAGTCGCGTGGGGCGTCGGTGGTCACTGCGCCGCGCACGGAGCAATTGCAGGTGCGACATTTGGAGCTGATTGCCACGCGTGGGCGACAAGTGCTACTGATTTTGGTGCTTGCGGGTGGCGAGGTGCAGCAGCGCATGGTTTTGTTGGATGAGGCGGTTTCACAAGAACAGCTTTCGGCGCTTGCTGATCGGCTGACACGTGCTTTGCAAGGATTGGATGAAGCGTCCATTCGGGCGCAGTTGGGACAATGGACTGGCCTGGAGGCAAGCGTGGTGACGTGGGTGTTGGAAGAGCTCACGCAGGCCGAAACGATGGCAGGTGGCGAAGTGTATATGGATGGCGTGGCCAATGTGCTTGCAGAACCTGAATTTTCTGGGTCTGAAGATGCGCGACGAGCAATTGAGCTTTTGGAGCGACGAACTTTGTTGCGTGAATTGTTGGCGCATTCGGCGCTGGCACACGATGCCGGAGGCGTGCAGGTTGTGATTGGCGGGGAAGGAATTTGGGAAGAGCTGCGTCCGTTCTCGATGGTGTTGGCCAGTTATGGCGCACCTGGTTTGGCAACGGGAACGTTGGGTGTGTTGGGGCCAATGCGCATGGCATATGGTCGCACGATTTCGACGGTGCGATTCTTGTCTGGGTTGTTGAGCGACCTGGTCGCTGAAACGATGGTGGAAGAAATTCCAGGCTCTGAGGAGGTCAATGGATGATGACGGAAAAGAAACGAAGAAAACGAGTGGCAACAGCGGCAGAAGCACCTGTTGTCGAAGCGCAACAAGCCGAAGAGGAAATTATTTCCCCGGTTCGTGAACGCTCGGGAACAGCTGTGGTAGAAACCGAAGCAGAAATGGAAGAGCAAAGTGTGGATCTGCCTGTTGTCGAAGAAAGGATTTTGATTTCAATGGCAGAACATCAGGCATTGAAGGAGCAGCTAGAACAGTTGCGCACGCAAGCAAACGAGTATGCAGATGGTTGGATGCGCGAGCGAGCTGACTTTCAGAATTACAAGCGCCGCATGGAGCGTGAGCAGCAGCTGCAAAGCCAATATCTGAGTGGTGAGATTTTGAAGAAGTTCTTGCCAATTGTAGATGACCTGGAACAGGCGTTGGCTTCTTTGCCAAAAGACGATGCCTTTGCTCCTTGGGTCAGTGGTTTGGAGCTGATTTTGCGCAAGGCGCAGGCAATGTTGGAGGCAGAAGGTCTGGAGGCGGTCGCTGAGGCAGGCGCTGAGTTTGACCCGATTGTTCATCAGGCAATTACCAATGAGCCCAGTGAGGAATATGCATCTGGGCAAATTATTCAGGTGGTTCGGCAAGGCTATCGGATCGGCGATCGGGTGTTACGTCCAGCGTTGGTTCGAGTGGCAAGTTAAAGTTTATTTTTAAGGAGGTTCCTTATGGCAAAAATTGTTGGTATTGATTTGGGTACGACGAATTCTGTGGTTGCCGTTATGATGGGCGGTGAACCGGTAGTTATCCCTTCGGCTGAAGGTGAACGGTTGGTGCCTTCGGTGGTGGCCGTGAACAAGAATCACGAGCGCCTTGTGGGGCGCACTGCTCGCAATCAGGCAATTGTCAACCCCGAAAACACTGTTTTTTCGATCAAGCGCTTCATGGGACGCAAGTTTGACGACCCAGAAGTGCAGCGTACGATTAGCCGCGTGCCATACAAA
The DNA here is from genome assembly GCA_020216845.1 of Anaerolinea sp. Taxonomy (GTDB): domain Bacteria; phylum Chloroflexota; class Anaerolineae; order Anaerolineales; family Anaerolineaceae; genus JAIWNK01. The sequence continues at coordinate 3,697 of JAIWNK010000126.1, forward strand.
GTGACGCGCGCTTCGAATGGCGATGTGCGCGTGGTGCTGGATGGCAAGGAATATTCGCCGCCGGAGATTTCGGCGATGATTTTGGCGAAGTTGAAAGCAGATGCTGAGGCATATCTGGGTGAGCCGGTGACTCAGGCTGTTATCACTGTGCCGGCCTATTTCAACGATGCACAACGCAACGCCACCAAGGATGCCGGACGGATTGCCGGTTTGGAAGTGCTGCGTATCATCAACGAGCCGACGGCTTCTTCGCTGGCCTATGGGCTGGATAAGAAGAAGAATGAAGTCATTGCTGTGTATGACCTGGGCGGTGGCACGTTCGATATCTCGATCCTGGATGTGGGCGAAGGCGTTTTTCAGGTCAAATCCACCAGTGGGGATACCTTCTTGGGTGGGGATGACTTTGATTTGCGCTTGATGGACTATCTGATCGAGGAGTTCAAGAAGGAAAACAACCTCGATTTGCGCAATGACCGTCAGGCGTTGCAACGCTTGCGCGAGGCAGCAGAGAAGGCCAAGATTGAGCTTTCGACTGTGATGCAGACAGAAATCAATCTGCCTTACCTGACAGCAGATGCAACCGGTCCCAAGCACATGGTCATGACCATCACGCGCGCCAAACTGGAACAGTTGACCAGTGACCTGGTGCAACGCTCCATGGATCCGGTGCGGCGGGCTTTGTCTGATGCTGGATTGCGCACAAGCGATATCAGTGAAGTTGTGCTGGTCGGTGGGATGACGCGTATGCCGGCGGTGCAAGAAGCTGTGCGGCGCGAGTTTGGCAAGGAACCACACCGCGGCGTGAACCCCGATGAGGTTGTGGCCATTGGTGCGGCCATTCAGGCGGCTGTGCTGAGTGGCGATGTTAAAGACATCCTGCTGTTGGATGTGACACCGCTGACCCTGTCTGTGGAGACCTATGGCGGTGTGGCAACGCCGTTGATCGAGCGGAACACGACCATTCCGACGCGCAAGAGTCAGATTTTCTCGACCGCCTCGGATAGTCAGACGCAGGTTGAGATTCATGTTTTGCAGGGTGAACGGCCCATGGCGGCTGATAACAAATCGCTAGGGCGCTTCATCCTGGATGGAATTCCGCCGGCGCCGCGCGGCATTCCGCAAATTGAAGTGACCTTCGATATTGATGCCAACGGCATTCTCAAGGTCACCGCGCAGGATAAAGCTTCGGGTCGTAGCCAAAACATCACCATCATGGCTTCTTCTGGCCTGAATGAGCAGGAGATTGAGCGCATGCGCCGTGAGGCTGAGCTTCACGCTGATGAAGACCGCAGGCGCAAAGAGCTGATCGAGGCGCGCAATTTGGCGGATAATATGATTTACACGATGGAACGCACATTGCGCGACCTGGGCGAGAAGGTGCCCTCAGACTTGAAGAAACAAGCTGAGGATGCAGCGCAGGCTTTGAAGAACGTGATGAATAGTGATGATGTGCAGACCATTCGCAGCAAGACGGAAGCTTTGGGCGAGGTCTTGCAGAAGATTGGTACGGTTGCATATCAACAAGGCGGCCCAACGGGTGGCCCAACGGGTGGCGGCCCTGCTGGCCCGCGGCCAGATGACGGGGTTGTGGATGGCGAGTTCCGCAATCTGTGACCCTTCCTAGTAATTGATCGTCAGGGCGCCCTGGCGGCCAAACTGCCGGGGCGCCCTATGGGTGATTTTTTATGGCGCAACGTGATTATTATGAGGTTTTAGGAGTTCCGCGCGATGCTTCGGCGGAGGACATCAAAAATGCCTTCCGCCGGCTGGCGCGTCAATATCATCCGGATGTGAACCGTGAACCGGACGCCGAAGAAAAGTTCAAGGAAATCAACGAGGCTTATGGTGTCCTTTCGGATGCCGAAAAGCGGGCGACCTATGATCGCTATGGCCGTGCTGGCCTGGGCGATATGGGCGGCATGCCTGACTTCACAACCGTAGATTTTGCGGATCTGTTCGAGGAATTCTTTGGCGCCTTTGGTGGGTTCGGTGGGGCGCGTGGGCGGCAGCAGCCGCGGCGCAATGCACCGCGCCGTGGTGCAGACCTGGCCTATCGTCTGTCGCTAACCTTTGAAGAGGCCGTGTTTGGCACGGAGAAAGAAATTGAATTCACGCGCGAGGAGACCTGTAGCGCCTGTCGTGGGACGGGGGCTGAACCGGGGACTTCGCCAACGCGTTGCACCAATTGTGGTGGCACGGGTGAAATCCGACAAGTGCGACAAACCTTCTTGGGGCAGATGGTGCAAGTTGCTCCTTGCCCGGTGTGTCAGGGACAGGGACAGGTGATTCAATCTCCTTGCCGGGTGTGCCGCGGCACAGGGTTGGAGCGACGTTCGCGCAAGCTGTTGGTGCGAATTCCGGCCGGTGTGGATAATGGTTCACAAATTCGCCTGGCCGGAGAAGGGCAGCCGGGTGCCTATGGTGGCCCCAATGGCAATCTTTATATCGAGGTGCAGGTTAAGCCCCATCCGTTTTTCCAGCGACGCGGGGATACGGTTTTGCTCAATTTGAGCATTAATGTGGCACAGGCGGCGCTTGGTGCTGAAGTGGAGGTGCCAACAGTGGATGGCCCAACGCGCTTGAGCATTCCCGCTGGAACGCAGCCCGGCAAAGTGTTCACCTTAAAGGGCAAGGGCGTGCCGCATACACGCAGCAGTGGGCGCGGGGATCAGTTGGTGATTATCAATGTCGAAGTTCCGACGCGGTTGACTTCTGAACAGCGCAGATTGTTTGAGCAGTTGGCGGCGACATTGGGCAGTGATGTGCGTCCACAAGAGAAAAACTTTTTTGATAAACTGAAAGAGGTGCTGGGTGGCTGAAGCTCGCTGGTTGGAAGTTTCGTTAACCGTGGATGATGAGATGGCAGAAGCCGTGGCTGAAGTGCTTGGCCGTTTTGTCTCACAGGGTGTGGTGTTGGAGCGTTCGGTGACCTTTTTGAACGACGAGGATGAAGGTACGCCGGATGGGCCGGTGCGTGTCTATGGCTACCTGGTGGTGGATGAGCACGTGGAAGAGAACCGTCAACGCATTGAAGAGGCGCTGTGGCATTTGGGGCAGATTCGTCCATTGGGAGAACCCGCTTTTCGTCCAATTGAGGACCAAAATTGGATGGCGGCCTGGAAGGAACATTATCGTCCGATTCCCATTGGACAAAAATTGTTGATTTTGCCGGCCTGGATTGAGCAGCAAGATTCACAGCGGGTGGCGGTAAAAATTGACCCTAGCATGGCATTTGGCACAGGCACACATCCAACGACGCAACTGTGTATGCAGGCGGTGGAAACCTATGTGCAACCTGGTCAGCCGGTGATTGATGTGGGTTGTGGGTCTGGCATTCTGTCCATTGCGGCGCTCAAGCTAAATGCAAGCCATGCGTTGGCAGTGGATATTGACCCGGCGGCAGTGCTTTCCACAAAGGAAAACGCAGCAGCCAATGGGGTAAGTGAATGCATTGAGGTCGGGCAGGGTTCGGTGCAAGAGGTGTTGGAAGGACAATTTTCAATTCGTCATGCTCCTTTGGTGCTTGCCAATATTCTTGCTCCAGTGCTGATTCGCCTGTTCCAGGCTGGTTTGGCAGAATTGGTGATGCCTGCTGGCGTGATTGTGCTTTCGGGCGTTTTGGATACGCAGGCAGCGGGCGTAATCGCTGCGGCAGAAGCGCAAGGTTTGCATTTTGTCGAGCAATTGCAGATGGCTGATTGGGTAGCGATTGTTTTGCGCCGTTGAGCCTGTTACCAAACTCGTTCAAGGTCGGGGTTGTCGCAGGCGCGACGTCCGACTTTGGCAAGGTCTACCCATTGCCCGTGGACGTTGACGCGAACGACATCCGCTGTGAAATCGGTGACAGTGCTGCCGTGATTATCGAACAGAGATGAGCCAACCGCGTAAATATCTACGGGAACGCCGAGCTTCTCAAACCGGGAGATTTTTTCCGGGTTGAAGCCACCTGAAACAACGATCTTTACCGCCTGGCAATATTGCCGGGCGGTTTCGCGCCAGTCGGGGGGCAAATTCCAGCTTTGCCAGGCAGAATCGAGCGCCTGACGGACAAGAAAAACCAGACGCGGGTTGACGCCCAAATCGAGTGAGGGGTCGCCCAGGGGTGGCACGGAGCGGTCGCGCTGATTGCCGCTGGTATCAAGCCGCACACCATAGAGGCGGAATTGTTCTGCTGTTTCGGGTTGGTGAGCTTCAACATGGCGGCGATATTCTTCAAACATGGCCTGGCAAACAGCCAGTGAATCGTGCACGCAATCGTTGTTGAAATCTACCAGTGCAATGCGTGGAATGTGACGGGGCAGGGTGCGGGCGAAGGCGAGCATGGCCTGGCTGGTATCGCCAAGGAAGCAGGCAATGGCCGCATGGGCAACTGTGCCGCCGCCTGCGCCGCCCCACCAGTCGCCTTGTGCATCGGTGGAGACAAAAGGCCCCAGGGTGTGCGCATAGTCAAGGTTGTAGCGTTGGACGGCGATTTGATAGGCGTAACCATCCGCAGCTTGCACTTCGTGTAAGTCAAAGCGGGCGGGGAAGAACAAGATGGGCTTGCCGCGCGCGGCAATGAGGGTTTGGTATACATTGGTGGCCACGCGACTTGCGCGCGTCAGGATGCCCAGGGTTGGAGTTTCAAGAATGGCAAAATTACGATAGCGTCCGCGTACACGTAGCACGGGACGGATATTGAGCGGGTCGCCATCATAGAAAACGGTGCAGCCATCCTGCACAGCCCAGACTTGAAGCTGATCGGCGGTGTTGATGAAGGTTTCGCCTTCAAAATAGCCTGTGCAATGACGTAGCATGGTCAAGGCCTTGTCTACACCGACAACCAGTGTGTTGCCCGCGCGGCGGGTGAACCACTGCATTTCCACTTCGATATCGCCGGGGAGCAAACCTTGCGGTGAGAGATTTTCTGGTAGGTTGTGTTGGTCGCCGGTGTAGGTTTCGCCTTTTGCTGCCAATGTGGAGAGAATGGATGCAATGTTGACAAAATATTTGTCGGTGTACCAGCCGCGTCGCATTCGTTCAATATCGAGTTTGAATGTGCTGTTGTCAAGCCGTTTTTGGTCAAAGATGCTCATGGTTGCCTCTTTAAGTGTATAAATTACACTTATTATAAGGCGTTTATGGGATCTGTCAAGGGAGAGGGGCCGTTGTTCAGCGACGGATTGGCGGGTGATGGGCGAATTGGGCGCAGGTTACAAGCCGGGTAGAGAAATGGATGGTGCAAGTTCAATGCTGGAGGCCTGGAGATAGGCGGCAAAGGCTTGCAGTGCCTGGGCAATTGCTTGCTGGAGCGGTGAGGAAGGGTGTTGTTGATCGGCTTCCCACCACCAGTTTTGGATGGTGAGGCGGCCGGTTTTGCGGTTAAGACTGGGTTCAAAGCGGGCAACAAACTGATCCCCATATAGGACGGGCAGGGTGTAGTGGCCGTATTTGCGCTGTGCGGGCGGCTTGTATACTTCCCAAATGTAATCGAAGTTGAAGAGCAAACGCAAGCGTTGCCGATCCCAAAGCAGGTTGTCAAGTGGGGCAAGGAAGCTGACGCAGGGTTCGACGGGTTGGAGGTCTTCGAGGAGAGGCAAGTCGGCATTGCGCAGGTAGAAGGCGTGTTGGGGCAGGCCGATTATTTGTACAGCCTGGATGAGGCCTTGTTGCAGGAGACGTTTGATGGCGGCCTGACGCTGTGCGCTTTTGCATTCCAGAATGCCGCCCCAGTGTTCACCTGCGCCAGGGTGTGCCAGGCCAAGGCTGCCAATGCGGCGCAAAACGTGCCAGTCGTGATACGCTTCAAGGGTGGGGAAAGGGTCAGGCATTTGAAGCAGTTCAGCGCTCAACAGATTTTCGATGCGGTCGAAAAAACGGCGTGTGCCAATGCGGTGATGGATGCCGATTTCTCCGCTGAAGTAAAGCGCTTCAAGGGTGGAGCGCACGAGGCGCGTGGGGCCCCAAAACCAATCGGCGCGTTCTTGGTTTTGAATATCTATGGAGGAGAGCGGGCCGCGTTGTCTTAGGTTTTGGCGGACGAAATCGGCAAGGCGCATTCCGGCTTGATCGGGTTGGGCGTAGTGTTGGCGCATGATGGCGCGGCGACGGGCAAAGTAGGGCCAGTCGGTGGTACTGTAGATGCTCATGACTTTGTCCCAACCATCCCACAGCAAGCGGTCATGGTAGAGTAATTCATTCAGCAGTGTTGGAGAATAGTCTTGTAGGCGGGCTTGCAGCACAAGGTGTGGGTTGGGGCCAACAATGTTGACCGGGTCATATTGGATGCAGCCAAGTCGTTGCATGAGCTGTAAGATGCCTTGTT
>JAIWNK010000127.1 GCA_020216845.1 Anaerolinea sp.
TGCCTTGCAGGCTGCGTGGGGGCCAGAGGAATTGTTGGGCGAGCAAGAAACGTTGTGCTTGGGAGGGGGTGAGGGTGAGCATGGGGGGATTGTAGAATGAATGTTCTGATTTGTCAAGCCAAAGGGGGCGTGGTACAATTAATCGAACACCGGCAGGTGTATCTTAAACTTTGGGAGCGGGTACAATGAAAGATACGCGCGAGACGTATGCGGTGGAAGTGGCAGGGGTGCGCCGGGATTTGCGTTTGTTTGAGGTTAAACCCGGTTTGCGGATTGCCATTTTGAACATTTTGGGGGATACGGAATTGGTGGGGGCTTGTGCCCAAGCATTGGCGGAAAAGTTGGCTGCGCATGAATATGACGTGATTGTGACAGCGGAGACAAAGAGCATTCCGCTGGCACACATGTTGTCAGTGGAAACGGGCAAGCCGTATGTAATTCTGCGCAAATCATACAAGCCCTATATGGGCGAAGCGTTGCAAGCGGAAACGCTTTCAATTACGACCGGTGCTCCGCAGACGCTGTATTTGGATGAGAAAGATTGCAATTTGCTGTGCGGCAAGAAGGTGGTGATTTTGGATGATGTCATCAGCACCGGTTCGACCCTGCAAGGGATGCGGCTGGTGATGCAAAAAGCTGGGGCACAGGTTGTGGCTGAGGCGGCAATTTTCACTGAGGGCGAGCGTGCCAAGTGGTCGCAGATTGTGGCCTTGGGACATTTGCCCGTGTTTAGTGATTGAGACGTCTGGAAGTTAATGGTTAAGGCCGCATTGATGGACTGCGTCAATGCGGCCTTTGTGTTTTTGTGAAACAGTTTGTTGAGGTTGCGTCTTATGATTCAACCCAGGCGCCGTTACTGGCGTGGCACAGATAGACCTCAGCTTGTTTGTTGCAGCGCTGCGCATAGCCTTCGATCAATCCGGCGATGAATTGATCGGCATAGGCTTCTTCAACCAGGTTGACCGTGCAGCCGCCAAAGCCTGCGCCGCTCAACCGCGCTCCCAGGCAGCCGGGCAGGCTGCCGGCAATTTCAACCAGGGCATCAAGTTCGGGAATGCTGACTTCGTAAAGGTCACGCAGAGAGGCGTGACCAGCAAACATGAGCTGACCAAAGCGGGCGGCATCGCCGTTTTCCAGGCATTGGGCGGCTTCGTCCACGCGGGCGCATTCGTCTACAACATGTTGGGCACGTTTGCGCACCGTTGCGGGCAATTGATGGCTGACGTGAGCGAATTCTTCGGGGGATACATCACGCAAGGCGCGGATGTTGGGTAGTTTTGCTTGCAGCAGGCGTACGGCTTCTTCGCAGGCGGCGCGGCGTTCGTTGTAAGCTGAGGTTGCCAGGCTGCGGCGCATTTTTGAGTCGGCGATGATAATGGCAGCGCCAGCGGGCAGCGGCACAGGTCGCCAGAGCAGGGTGCGTGTGTCGAAGTGCAGTGCGTGCCCGGCAACGCCATTGGCGCAAGCAAATTGATCCATCAGCCCACAATTGACGCCGACATAGTGATTTTCTGCTTCCTGACATAGCCTGGCCAGGGTCAGGCGATCGAGCTCCCAACCGCCCAAGGCTTGCCACAATACGGCAAAGCCGACTTCAACGGCGGCGGAGGAGCTGAGGCCGGCGCCCATCGGGACATTTGAGGTAAAACTTGCTTCCATGCCTTGCAGGCGGATGCCGTGTTGTTCCAGGACCCAAGCCACGCCGGCTGGATAACGCGCCCACGATGGCAGGGGAGTGCCGTGAACATCTTGCCGCCTTTCTAACTGATCGAGGTCAAAGGTGACTTGCTGATCGAGGTCAAGGGCATGTAGGGTGACAAGGCGGCCAGGTAATGGCTCGGCTGCTAGTCGAACGCTGCGGTCAATGGCCGCCGGCAAGACAGCGCCATCATTATAGTCAACATGTTCGCCGAGTAAGTTGACCCGGCCAGGGGCAACGACACGATAAGGAGCGGTTTCAATTGTAATCATAATTCCTCTTGAATTTGGAGGGGATGAGCTTGAATCAGTTGCTGTTTTTTGGCGTGGCTGAGGCGTTTGAGGGCTGCTTCGCGACGTTGGGCTGAGGAACGGTCGGGCTGACTTTCGAGGTAAACCAGGTGCACGGGGCCGTGCATGCGCGTGTAAGCGGCACCGCGCCCGCGGTTATGTTGTTGCACACGCCGTTGCGGGTTTGTAGTCCAGCCGGTATAAAAACTGCCATCGGCACACTCAACCATGTAGCAGTAGAAAGGCATTGCAACGTCAGGCGGAAGGTTTGCGGGGACGAATGCCGACCATGCGGCCCAAGATATCGCCAAGGCTGGGCGTTTCGACATCGAGCTTGGGTTCCCAGTCGTTGTGTTTGCGGGCTGATTCCCATGCCTGACGCTGTTCGCTGGCTTGCGCAAAGAGTTGTTGTAGGATGTTTTCGTCTTGTTCGGCGATGCCATTGCGCAAGGATTGCAGGACGCCGATATATTGATCAATCATCCGTAAACTGCTCTCGCGGTTGAGCAGTAGCATTTGGGCGAGTGAGGCACCATCTTCCAGCAAAATATCGGCATGGGTTGCGGTTGCATAAGCACGGCCCGCTGTTTTGCGGGCTTCTCTCCAGCCGGGCTGCGAGGTGGTTGTCAACACCAGGGCGGTTGCGCCAAGGCGAGGCAAGATCTCGCTGTTGGCAAGCAACCCATCAGCTTCCAGGTCGGTTGTATGACAGGCCTGAGCGCCGAGCAGTTCGCATAAATCGCTTGCCAGTTTTACCGCTGCCGGGTCGGTATTGGGCGCGTCGCTGATCCACACCTGACTGTGCTGGAAGAGATCGGCATGAGCAGTGCTCAGGTCGTTGCCGCTTTCGCTGAGGTAGGCAGGGTTGAGGGTTGGGGTGAAACCAAGCAGGTAACGGTGATTGCCAAACAATTCGCTGGCCCAGCGGTGGGCAGCTTCGTGGGTTGGGGCGGTGCTGAGGACAACCGCGCCCTCTTTGAGGACGGGGGCAATCAGTTCCAGGGTGATGCGCAGCTCATCTGTAGGGGCGGCAATCAGAATCAGGTCGGCTTCTTTGACGGACGAGGGCAAATTGTGGAAAGCTGCATCCAAAGCGCCTAGTTTGACGGCTCGGTCTGTTTTTGCTGGATCTCGATCAATGCCGCGGCGGTGTACTTTGGCTTTGTGGGCAGCAAGTGCCAGACCAAACGAAGCACCGAGGCGGTTGAGGCCAATGATGGTGAGTTCAACAGTCATCTGTTTCAGTCTCCTTGTACAAAGAGATACGTTTAGCTGCCCAATATCCATCCAAACAATACGTCAATCGCTGGTTCAATGGCCCAGCCAAGGAAGTTGAAACCCAAGCGGGGCAAAATGACAACCAGAAAGAGGAGCAAAAAAGAGCTAATCGGGCGAATGGTTTCGAGCAGGCGTGCCAAGGGTGGCGGGGCAAAGTAGTCGGCTATTTTCTCGCCATCGAGTGGGGCAAGCGGAATCAGATTGAAGATCATCAGTGCCAGATTGGACCAGATGAAGGAAATCAGAAAAATGTAGGGGCTTGGCAGAATGCCAACATTGGGTGTGAATTCTACCAGGTTGAGGCGTAGTGGAATGGCTGCGATAAGCGCCAGGAGGAAATTGGACATGGGGCCGGCCAGAGAGACCCACATGAGGGCTGATGGTGAGCGGCGGCGTAGCGTGTAGGGATCTACCGGGACAGGCTTTGCCCAGCCAAACCCAATGAAGATAAACATCAGTGTTCCAATCAAGTCGAGGTGCGCTATGGGGTTGAGGGTGAGCCGACCGTTCAGGCGCGGGGTATCATCGCCAAATGCATTGGCTGCTATGGCATGAGCAAATTCATGCACTGGCAGAGCAATTAGCATGATCAATAAATTGGTGATAATAAAAGCGGGGGCTAAATCAAGCATAGGGTGATTATAACATGAGTGGTATAATCTGGGCGTGTTAACGGAATTGAAATTGGAGGATATTGTACGTTTGCGAAAACCCCATCCCTGTGGATCGTATGATTGGAAGGTCGTTCGGTTGGGGGCTGATATTGGTCTTGAGTGTTGCCGATGTGGGCGGCGGGTTGTGCTAACCCGCCGCGAGCTGGAGCGGCGGATGAAACGTTTGCTTGGCAATTCGTGCGATCCGGCAGCAGAATGAATGATGTTCAAACAGAGTGGCGTGAGCGCTTTCTTTCGAGTAGAATCAAAGGTATGCCCATTTTGAATGCGAAAACATTGGAATTTTTTAGTCATAGTCCCGAACAGACGCGTCGGGCGGGGATGCGAATTGGGGCAATGTTGCAGCCCGGCGATTTGATTTGCCTTTCGGGAGATTTGGGGGCTGGTAAGACGACATTAGTGCAGGGGCTGGCGCAGGGCTGGGGTTCGCTGGATGCGGTTTCTAGCCCAACGTTTGTCTTGGTCAATGTCTATCGGCGGTTGGATGGCGCGCATTTGTATCATCTGGATGCTTACCGTTTGCGCAATGCCGACGATGCACTGGATTTGGATTTGGATACATTGTTGGAGACGGGGGCATTGGTGGTTGAGTGGCCTGAACGAATTGTCGGCGCGCTACCCCAGGCCTGTCTGTGGGTACAGATGCGGTATCTGGATGATGAACAGCGTGGCATGGTGTTCGAGCCGCGTGGTGGGCGGTATGAACGGATGGTGATGGAATTGCGCCGCAAGACGTATGGAGGGCTTCATGCTGCTCGCGATCGATAGTTCAACGCAAATGGTGGGGCTGGCCTTGTATGATGGGGCACAGGTGATTGGCGAAACGGTATGGCGTTCGCAGAATCATCATACGGTGGAACTGGCCCCAGCAATTCGAGATTTGTTCTCGCGCTGTGGGGTGACAGCAGCGGATCTACGCGCTTTGGCGGTCGCACTGGGGCCGGGGTCATTCACCAGTTTGCGGATTGGGCTGGCTGTGGCCAAGGGCATGGCGCTGGCTTTGCATTTGCCCGTGGTGGGCCTTCCGACGTTGGATGTGCTGGTGGCAGCACAACCGCTTTGTGACTTGCCATTGGCGGCGGTGTTGCAGGCGGGCCGGTCGCGTTTGGCGGTGGGGTGGTATCGGTCTACGGCAGGGGGGTGGCAGGCAGATGGGCAAGCAACGGTGCTGACGTTGGAGAAGCTGTTCAATGGACTGACTGGGCCGGCTCTGATTTGTGGTGAGTTGGGGGCACTGGAGCGGCAAACGCTGGCCCGGCACAAGGGGGTGGTGTTGGCTTCGCCGGCGCAATCGGTTCGGCGACCGGCACTTTTGGCTGAGTTGGCCTGGCAGCGCTGGCGCGCTGGACAGGTGAACGATGGGGTAACCTTAGCGCCGATCTATCTCTCTACGGCTGACGCTATCCCTGAGTGAGGCATGTGATGGCAGGTATCGAACGAGTGGTGGTGCGGCGGATGGAATTGGCAGATGTTGAAGCGGTGCATCAGATTGATACATTGTCTTTCAGTTTGCCGTGGCCTGAGCGCTCGTTTCGTTTTGAGTTATTAGAAAACCCGCTCAGCCGTGCCTGGGTGGCTGTGGTGGGGGAAGAGAAACAGATTGCGGCGATGATGGTGCTGTGGTTGATTGTGGATGAGGCGCACATTGGCACATTAGCAACGCACCCCAATTTTCGGCGGCTTGGGTTAGGGGCGCGTTTGCTGGCCCATGGCTTGTTGGCTGCGCGTGAGGAAGGGGCACAGCAATCCTTTTTAGAGGTGCGCCGTGGTAATTTGGCAGCACAGGCTTTGTATCAGCGCTTTGGCTATGAAGTGACGGCAGTGCGCGCACGGTATTATCGCGATAACGGTGAGGACGCGTTGTTAATGACGTTGGCGGATTTGCAATCAGAGGCTTGTCGGGTGCGCCTGACAGCTTTTCTCTAGGTTGAGAATTTTTGGAGGCGAAGAATGGATGCAGGCAAAATCTTGCAGGAGATTGCTGGTCAGGTGGCAGTTTGTGAGAAGTGTGAATTGCACTTCTCACGCAAGAAGGCGGTTCCAGGGGAAGGCCCTGCTCAGGCGGAGATTTTGTTCATTGGCGAGGGCCCTGGTTTTTATGAAAATGAGCAAGGACGCCCTTTTGTGGGGCAGGCCGGTAAATTTTTGGATGAGTTGCTTGCCAAAGCAGGTTTGAAGCGCGAAGATGTGTTTATTACCAACGTGGTCAAATGCCGTCCGCCGGGCAATCGCGATCCTCAGCCGGAGGAGTTGTTGGCGTGTGCCGGCTATTTGGATCGCCAAATTGAAGCAATTGCGCCGCGGTTGATTGTGACCTTGGGGCGGTTCTCGATGGCTAAATTCATCCCCAACGCCAAAATCAGCGAAGTGCATGGGCAGGCCGTGTGGGTGCGTGGTCGGTTGGTGGTTGCAATGTATCATCCAGCGGCTGCTTTGCATCAGCCGAGCCTAAAAGCGACCCTGGAGGCTGATTTTGTGCATTTGCCGGAATTTGTTAAGATGGCGAAGAGCAAGGTTGGATTGGAGCAAGCACCTGTTGTGCAAACTGAGACAGAGGATTCCGACGGGGCGCAGGGCGCAGCGGATAAAGAGCAACCAACTCAGCTCAGTTTGTTTTAGGCAAGCGATATTGTTAGAGGAGTTTTGAGCCATGGATGATGTTGAGAAGAATGCGTTGATTGGAAGTTTGCAGTCGCGTAAGGCACGGGTGGCAATTTTGGGCCTGGGTTATGTTGGATTGCCGTTGGCGGTGGTGTTTGCTGAAGCGGGTTTTGAAGTGATCGGCATTGACCCCATTGCGGAAAAGGTGGAACAGCTCAATCAGGGAAAAAGTTATATCCTCGATGTTCCAACTGAGCAGGTGGCGCGCCTGGTGGCAGCAGGAAAGTTGCGCGCAACGACGGATTTTGCTGCGTTGTTGGAGGCGCAAGCGGTGAGTATCTGTGTGCCAACGCCGTTGCGCAAGACAGGCGACCCCGATTTGTCATTTATTGTTTCTGCGACGGATGCTGTGGCACAATATCTGCATCCGGGGATGGTGATCGTGCTTGAGTCGAGCACGTATCCGGGTACGACGCGAGAGCTTGTGCTTTCCAAGTTGGTTGAACATAGCAAGCTAAAGGTGGGGGAGGATTTCTTCCTGGCTTTTTCACCCGAGCGGGTGGACCCTGGCCGCACGGATTGGACAACGGTCAATACGCCCAAGGTGGTGGGCGGAATTACACCGGATTGTTGTGAGGTGGCTAGCTGTTGGTATCAGCAGGCTTTGCAGACGGTGGTGACGGTTTCTTCGGCAGAAGTGGCCGAGATGGCAAAGCTGTTGGAAAACACGTTTCGCATGATCAACATTGGTTTGGTGAACGAGCTGGCGCTGATGTGCGACCGCTTGAAGGTGGATGTGTGGGAAGTGATTGATGCAGCTGCGACCAAGCCATTTGGGTTTATGCGCTTCACCCCTGGGCCTGGCCTGGGTGGGCATTGTATTCCCATTGACCCGTTGTATCTTTCGTGGAAGTTGCGTTCGCTGAATTATACGGCGCGTTTTATTGAGCTGGCTTCGGAAATCAACACCAACATGCCGCGCTTTGTGGTTGGCAAAGTGCAAGATGCATTGAATGAGCGTGGCAAGCCGTTGAAAGGTAGCCGCGTGTTGATTTTGGGCGTAGCATACAAGCCGGATATTGATGATTTGCGTGAATCGCCGGCCCTGGATGTGATTGGTCTGTTGCGTCAGAAAGGGGCGCAAGTGGCCTACCATGACCCATTCATTCCTGCCTTTCGACACGACGCGCTGGAGATGCAATCGGTGGCAGATTTGATGTCTGAAGTTCGCTCTGCTGATTGTGTCGTGATTATTACCAATCACAAGGTTTACCCTTATGCGGAGATTTTGGATGCGGCGACATTGATTGTGGATACCCGAAATGCGTTGGGCAAGTTTGGACGTGCAAACCCCAAAGTGGTGAGGTTATAATGGCGCGTTATTTGGTGACGGGTGCAGCTGGTTTCATTGGTGCACGAGTCAGTGAGCTGTTGCTGACTGAAGGGCATGAAGTTGTTGGCGTGGATAATTTGAATGACGCCTATGATGTGCGCCTGAAGGATTGGCGCCTGGCGCGTTTGCAGGGACGGCAAGGGTTTGTATTTGAACGGGTTGATATTGCGCAGTTTGAGGGGCTACAGGCCATTTTTGCCCGTTATGGACGTTTTGATGCCATCATCAACCTGGCGGCGCGCGCCGGAGTGCGGCAATCTGTTGAAAACCCTTGGGTATATGTGGATACAAATGTGACCGGTACGCTTAATTTGTTGGAATTGGGGCGGCGTCACGACACACCCAAATTTATTTTGGCGTCTACTTCCAGCATTTATGGTGAAAATCCGCCAATGCCTACGCCGGAAACGGCGGCTAGTGATCGGCCCTTGCAGCCGTACGCAGCGAGCAAGAAAGGCGCCGAGGCGCTGTGTCACAGTTATCATTATCTCTACGGCACAGATGTGACTGTATTTCGCTATTTCACGGTCTATGGCCCGGCGGGGCGACCGGATATGGTTATGTTCCGTTTTGCGCAATGGATTGCTGAGGGACGTACAGTGCGAATCAACGGCGATGGTGAGCAAACACGCGGTTTTACATACCTGGATGACATTGCGCGCGGCACAATTTTGGGCCTACGACCCTTGGGCTATGAGATTATCAACCTGGGTGGTCATGAGGAGATTTCAATCAATGCGCTGATTGCGCGCCTGGAACACTTGTTGGGACGCAAGGCACAGGTGGAGTATTTGCCATTGCATCGAGCGGATATGTTGGCAAACCTGGCCGATGTGCGCAAAGCCCAACAGGTGTTGGGATGGCAGGCACAGGTTGAATTGAATGAGGGGCTGGCGCGTCTGGTAGATTGGTATCAACAGGAGCGCAGTTGGGCGAGTCAGGTTTTAACCCCGTGAGCGGACGCGCCGCAAAGGCGGTGCGCCGTTTGGCTGATCAGGGGCTTGTGATTGCGCGCACCTGGGCACAGGATTTGTTGCTGCGGCGGGTGGTGCGCAATTCAACGTACTTGTTCATCAGCAATGTCATCAGCGCGGTGCTGAGCATTGTGACGGCAAATTTGTTGGGCGTGGCTGGTTTTGGCGTATTAGGGATTGTGACAAGCTTTGTTGCCAACGTCAATCGCTTGTTCTCGTTCCGCATGGGCGATGTGGTTGTGCGCTATGTTGGGGCTTATCTTGCTAGTGCTGATGCAGCAGATGAGCAAAAGCAACGAGCGGCCGCACTGATCAAGGCAGCCGGGTTGCTGGAAACAGTTACATCGTTGGCGGCGTTTGTGGTGTTGGTGTTGCTTGCTCCGTTGGGGGCGCGCCTGATTGTCAAAGACGAGGCAATGGCCTGGATGTTTGTGCTATATGGGCTATCCATTTTGGCAAATTTTGCGACCGAGACGGCAACCGGTGTGTTGCAGGTCACCAATCACTTCCGCAGTCAGGCAGTTTTGAACGTGGTGCAAAGTGTTGTGGCGGCGTTGTTGATCGTTTGGGCCTCTGTGACACAGGCTGGTTTGCTGGGGGTGTTGTGGGCTTATTTAATCGGCAAGATTTTGTTGGGGCTTGGTCCAATTGTGTTGGCATTGCGGGTGTTGCCCAAAACACTGGGCAAGGATTGGCTGCGGGCGCCGTTTGCTTTGTTACCGCCGTTACGTGAACTGGCCGGTTTTGCCATTAGCACCAACTTGAGCGGGACCATCAATGTGGTAGCTCGGGATAGTGAGGTGTTGTGGGTTGGGTTCTTCTTCTCACCATTGGAGGCGGGATATTTCAAGACGGCGTTGGCAGTGGTAAATTTGGCAATTATGCCGATCAATCCGTTTATTGGTGCTACTTATCCTGAAATTACGCGCAGTGTGGCGGAACGACAATTTGCCCGGTTGCGTCGTTTGTTGCGCCGGGTGAGCCTGATTGCTGGGGCCTGGACAGCAATGGTCATGATGGGGCTGGCTTTGTTGGGTCGAGCGGTGTTGTTTGAACCCTGGCAGGTGGCCGGGCATACGTTTCAGGTGTAT
>JAIWNK010000128.1 GCA_020216845.1 Anaerolinea sp.
GAATCGGCCTTTTTGCCCGCTTTGGGGCTGACGTTGATATTGTTGGTTGGTTTTGGCACGGCCAATACGTTGTTTTGGAATAGGCCTTTGCTGTTGGCACAAAATAAGGCTGGGGTTGCTTTACGAGTGGCCTTTTATAGTATGATGGGCAAGGTGTTGTTGACGGTGTGGCTTGTGCCAGTTTGTGGCTATCAGATGGAGGCGGTGCTGATGGCGGCTTATTTTGTTCTATCGGTCGGGGCGATGGTGTGGTTGGGGTTGCGTGAAGTAAAGCGCGGCGAGAAATTGCAGCAGGAGGCAGCGGGATGAAGATTGCCTGTTTAACGACTTCTCAAGCACCGGCCAATACGGCCAATAGCATTCAGGCCTTTAAAGCCTGTCATGCATTGGCGCAGGGTGGGGCGCAGGTTTGCTTGTGGGTAGCTGCACCGCCTTCGGGCGCAAGCTGGGATGCGTTGAGCGCTTTTTATGGCCTGCGCACGTCGTTTGAAGTGCGTTGGTTGCCTTCAAGGCCGGGGTGGCGCCGATATGATTTAATTTTTGCCGGGTTGTGGGCAGCACGGCGATGGGGGGCCGATGCATTGGTAACCTGGTTGGTGCAGGCGGCGGTGTTAGGCAGCAAGCTGGGCTTGCCAGTAGTGTATGAGATGCACGACCGTCCGACGGGGCAGTTTGGGGCCTGGTGGTTGAGACAGCTGGCAAGGGTACAGCGCCCCAAACGGGTGTTGATGATTACCAGGGCGTTGCGGCGAGTGGTAGAGAGTGAGTTTGGCATCCGCTTTGCGGATGAGGATGTGCAAATTGCGCCGAATGGAATTGAATGGGAGCGCTTTGAGCATTTGCCCAATCCGGTTCAGGCGCGCCTGGCTTTGGGATTGAAGGAAATGCCGACCGCTGTGTATACGGGGCACTTCTACGCCGGGCGGGGGATGACGTTGCTTTGCTCTCTGGCGCAGGCTTTGCCACAAGTTCAATTTTTGTGGGTGGGTGGGCGTGAAGCGGATGTGGAGGTGTGGCGGCAGCGCACGCAGCATTTGGCCAATGTGATTCTGACCGGTTTTGTGGAAAATCAGCGGTTGCCGCTGTATCAGGCTGCGGGTGAGGTGTTGCTGATGCCCTACGAGCGGGCAATAGCAGGTTCGAGTGGCGGCAATTCGGCAGAGATTTGCAGTCCGATGAAGATGTTTGAGTACATGGCATGTGGCCGGGCAATTTTGAGCAGTGATTTGCCAGTGTTGCATGAGGTGTTGAATGAGGAGAATGCTGTGTTTTGTCCGCCGGAAGAGCCGACGGCCTGGGTGAAGGCATTGGATGAGCTGATTCGGGATGGGGAACGGGGCAGGAGATTGGGGTTTCAGGCGCGGCGTGATGCACAGCGTTATACCTGGCAGCAGCGTGCGGGGGGAATTTTGGATTGGCTGAATTCGTTGTCTGCATAAAGCGCACACAATAGAGGAGAGGAAAACCGCAATGGTGCGAAAATCTGATTTTTGGTGGGCGTTGGGGGTGGGGGTGATTGGCGGGGGGGCATTGGCGGCGGTGCAGCCGGGGGGACTATTCAGCCGGGGCTGGTTGTCGTTTGGGCTGTTAATGTTTGGGGCGGTGCTAAGTTTGGCGATGGCCTGGCGTGCTTCAGGGGCGGGGCGTTCCATGGCCTGGGTGATGGGCCTGGCGTTTGTTCTGCGCCTGACCGTGGCGGTGGTGCTCTTTTTGGGGTTGCCGCGCTGGGGGGACCCAACCGATGTGCAGCAGCAGGCCGGGTATGAGTTCTTCGATGCCTATCACCGCGATGCGCAGGCCTGGCAGTTGGCTAGCTCAGATCAGCCGCTCAGTCAGGCGTTTGGCGAAGAATTGTACATGGATCAGTATGGGGGGCTGTTGTGGCTAAGCGCCTGGTGTTATCGCTTCCTGAGCCCGGATCTGCAACGACCGTTGTTGGTCGTTGTCTTGGGGGCGTGGCTGGCAGCATTGGGGAGCATTTTTCTGTATCGGGCGTTGCGCGGTCGGTTTGAAGAGCGGGCAGCATTGGCAGCTGCCTGGATTTATGCTTTGTACCCCGAAGGGGTTCTGATGGGGGCATCGCAAATGCGCGAGCCTTTCCTGATGGGCTTGAGCGCTATTGCATTTTGGGCAGTTGCGGTTTGGCCATTGCGTTCATCAGAAACAACCTTACACCGTCCGGCACTGGCGGCTTTGTTGGGCGCGGCTTTGTTGGGGCTTGGGTTGTTTTCTTGGCGAGCAGCTTTGCCGATTGTGGCGGTGTTGTTGGTTTGGTTTTGGCTTGAAAATACGCTGCCGCGCCGCAGGCAATGGCTGCGCACGCTGGGATGGGTTGTGTTGGCATTGGCTTTGCTGGTTGGGCTGGCGCTGAGTTGGCGCTGGCTGCGGGACGTGGCGGCTTGGGATGCGTTGCTGGCGGAGCGTTCCTCGGGGATGTTGCAGGCACAAATGCAAAAACTGCCCGATTTTCTCAAATTGCCGTTTGTGACCTTGTATGGGCTGTTTCAACCGGTGTTACCGGCCGCGTTGATTGAAACTGCGCTGCCCATTCATCGGGCAATTTCGGTTGGGCGGGCGCTGGGCTGGTATCTCTTGGCGCCGGTTTTGCTGTATGGCAGCCTGATTGTGCGACGGGCGGAACGAAGTCGTCGGCCAATTTTGGTGTTGACCATGGTGGTGTGCGTGGGGTGGATTTTGATTAGCTCACTGCGCGCTGGTGGCGATCAGTGGGATAATCCTCGTTACCGTGTGATTGTTTTGCCCTGGTTGGCTTTGTTGGCCGGGTGGGCCTGGGAGCGGGCACGGCGGCTGCGCGACGCATGGTTGGGACGAATCTTCTTTGTTGAAGGGATTTTCCTGGCTTTCTTCACGCATTGGTATTGGCAGCGTTACCTGAGCAGTGGACAAAAGTTGCCCTTTTTTGGCATGATTGGCTTGATCCTGGCGTGCAGTGCCTTGTTCCTGGCTTTGTGTTGGCTGTGGGATCGTTGGCGCGCGCGGCGGTCCTCGAGATAGAAGGACGTTTTTACGGTATAATAGAAAAAATTTGAACAAAGTGAGCGGATGATGTATCTTTCTGTCGTTGTTCCCGTTTATAACGAAGAGGAAAATTTGCCGTTGTTGTATGAAGCAGTTACCCGTGCGCTTGCTGAGATTTCGCGCCCGTGGGAATTGGTGTTGGTAGATGACGGCAGCAGGGACAATAGCCCGGCAGTGTTGGAGAAGCTTGCACAAGCAGACCCCGTACATGTGCGCGCCGTGTTTTTGCGCCGCAATTTTGGGCAAACGGCGGCAATTGCCGCTGGTATTGATCATTCGACCGGCGAAGTGATTGTGTTGATGGATGCAGATTTGCAGAATGATCCGTTGGATATTCCAATGATGTTGGAGAAGGTGGATGAGGGCTATGATGTGGTGAGTGGTTGGCGACATGAGCGCAAAGATGCTTTTCTGACGCGCACGCTGCCCTCTCGCATTGCTAACAGGTTAATCTCGTCAGTGACCGGCGTCCATTTGCATGATTATGGTTGTACGCTCAAAGCCTATCGGCGCGAGGTGATTACGGGCTTTCGGCTGTATGGGGAGATGCATCGTTTCATTCCTGTGTATGCCAATTCGGTTGGAGCACGCCTGATTGAGGTCAAGGTAAATCACCATCCGCGTCGGTTTGGCAAAGCCAAGTATGGCCTGGAACGAACCATCAAAGTTGTGCTAGATTTGTTTACGGTCAAATTTTTGAGCAGTTATGCCAACAAGCCGATTTATTTGTTTGGCGGGGCAGGCATGGTGTTGATTACCATCAGTGCGGCAACGTTGTTGTATTTGTTCGTTCGGCGGATTGGTTGGAATGTTTCGGTGATGAATTCGCCGCTTTTCCAAATGGCGACGATGATCGGCATTTTGGGCTTTCAGTCTATTTTGATGGGGTTGATTGCGGAATTGCTGGCGCGCACGTATCATGAGTCGCAACATAAACCGACCTATACGGTGCGGCGCGTCGTGGGTGGAGATCAACCTCAAGCTGAGAATTGATGCGCATTCTGGTGCTTTCGCACGAATATCCTCCTGTTGGGGGAGGCGGTGGGCGCGTGGCACAGGATTTGTGCGAGGGCCTGGCACAGCGTGGCCATGCTGTGCAGGTTCTGACAGCTCATTATAACGGTCTGGATTTAGAAGAGGTGCGGCAGAATGTGCGCATTCGCCGCCTGGTTTCAGGGCGCCATGCGCCCTATGTGGCAAGCTTTGGCGCTATGTTGCAGTATGTGCTTGCTGCATATCGTGTGGGGTTGCCTTTGATCCGTTCATGGAAGCCGGACGTGTTGCATGTGCATTTTGCAGTGCCGGGAGGGGTGATTGGGCGTGCTTTAAGCCGGGCAACCGGCATTCCCTATGTGATTACAGCTCATTTGGGCGATGTGCCTGGCGGAACGCCAGAAAAAACGGAACGCTGGTTCCGTTGGGTTTACCCTTTCACGCCGGCTATCTGGCGGGATGCGGCGCGCGTGGTTGCGGTGAGCGCGTATACCCGTCAGCTGGCAATGCGACATTATCCTGTGCCGATTGAAGTGATTCCCAATGGGGTAGATTTGCAGGCGTTATGCCCGGGTGCTCATCCGGGTGAGCCGCCGCGCTTAATTTTTGCCGGTCGGTTTGCCGAGCAGAAGAATCCGTTGCAGGTTGTGCGGGTGTTGTCGGGTCTGAGAGAGTTACCCTGGCACTGTGTGATGGCCGGGGATGGTGCATTGCGGCCTGCGGTAGAGGCAGAGTTGCAAGCAACCGGCCTGGCCGAGCGATTTACCCTGACGGGGTGGATTGAGCCGCAACAAGTGGTGGACTGGTTTGAACGCAGTGACATTTTGTTCATGCCATCCCGCAGTGAGGGTTTGCCGGTTGTCGGGGTGCAAGCGTTGGCGATGGGGTTGGCTTTGGTGGTTGGGCGAGCGGGCGGATTTGTGGAATTGGTTGAAGAAGGGCAAAATGGGTTTGTGTGTGACCCGGAGAATACGCAGGCGATGCAAAACGCTTTGAGTGTGCTGTTGGGCGATTCAGCACAGTTAATCGCTTTTCGACAACGTAGCCGTGAGCTGGCAGGCCGTTTCGATTTGCAGAATGTTTTGGATGCGTATGAGCAGGTGTTGGCGCAGGCCATGCAACGGAAACGGAGATGAAGATGACACAGTTAACGTTTGAGTTTCATGGCAAATTGCGTTTGTGCGTGGAGAGCGAAGATGCACTGGCGCTGGATTTCTTTGCCAGCGAATATGGCTTACACGCTGCGGCTAGTGATGCCGATTTGCCAACAGTGTGGCTACACTTTGAGCGAAGCAAAGGGGGAATCAGCCGCCCCGGATATACAACGCACACGCATAAAGTACTGGCGCGTTGGGCCTATCGGGTGCGTTTGACATTGCGGCGGATTGAAATTGAGGCGGTTGGAAACCGTTTTAGTATTCCCATGATTCATCACATGTTGGTGCATCCTAGCTTGCGATTTTTGGCGGCTAATCAGGGGCTCTTAATGTTGCACGCTGGTGCGGTTGCCCGCAATGGCCGTAGCATTTTGTTCAGTGGGCGTGGCGGGGCTGGCAAGACAACGACGACTTCGTTGCTGCTGGCTTATGGGCAACCGACCTGGCAGGTTCATGCGGATGATTATGTTTTTATTGCGGATGGGCCACTGAGTTTGGGATATTGGACGCGAGCACATCTCTACCGCGACTTGTTGCGCTGGGTGCCAGAAGTGGCCGGCAGGCTTTCCTCAGGGGAGCGATTGCGCTTGGAGGTGTTGGGGCGAGTGCGCGCGTGGAGCCGTGAGCGGATTAAGTGGCCGGTGCGGATGGCGTTGACGCGCTTGTGGACGGGGCGGGCGCCTGCTGCGCAGGCTTGCCCGGCAGCTTTGGTGTTGTTGCGCCGGGGTGCCGTGGATGTGCCTGTGCTGCGCCCGGCTGAGAATGTTGCTGAGGCAGTGCAGGAACTTTTGGAAATGAATTTTTATGAAGCGCGTCATTACATCCGTTTGTTGAGCAAACAGGGAGTGTTGGATGAGGCTGGTTTGAGCGATTGGCGTGCTGCTGAGGCGGCTTTGATGGAGCGGGCCGTGATGCAGATTCCGCTGCGAGTGTTGTTGCTGCCAGAGAAGCAGGTAGAGGCGTATGCCCTGGCCAAAGGTGTGGCTGAGGCGTTGAACGAGGTTGGAGCATGAGCCGAAAACGACGCGTGGCCTGGGTGCGGTTGCTGGGCATGGTGCTTAGCCTTGGGTTGTTGATCTGGTTATTGGCCCGGCAAGATTGGGGACGGCTATTGGCGGCACTGCGTTTGATGCCGGTTTGGGTGCTGTTTTTGGCCTTTGCACTTTATTTGGCTGGGCAGTTTGCCAACGCGGCGCGTTGGCTGGTGCTGTTGCAGGCACAGGATGCACCTGTGGGGTATGGGCGGTTGTTGCGATTGGTGTTTGCCGGGGCGTTTGCTTCCAATTTCTTGCCCTCGACGATTGGGGGCGATGCTTTGCGCCTGGTTGGGCTCACGCGTCTGATTGCAAACCCGGGCATGGCCGCGGCTTCAATTGTGCTAGACCGTTTTATGAACGTCCTTTCCTATGTTACTGTGTTGCCGGTGGCGGGTTCAATGTTGGTGCGCTTTTCGGATGGCGGTTTTGTTTGGGGTGGGGTGTGGATGAGCTGGCGCGGTCGCATGGAGGCGTGGCTGTCGACGCGTTGGCAGGAGTTGCTTCGGGCGTTGAAGTTGTGGCAACGTAAGAAGGGGGCGTTGGTTGGGGCATTTGGCGTGTCTTGGTTTTCAATTTTCGTAATTTTCTGCGCGTTATGGCTATTGGCGCGTGGACTTGGCATTCCTGTGGCGTTTTATCAGGTAATGGGCATTAACGCATTAACGTATTTGTTGACGCTGCTGCCGATTACGTTCAACGGCCTGGGCGTGCGCGAGGTGGCGATTGTCTCGCTGTATGTTCAGGTAGGGGCAACCTCAGAGCAGGCGTTGGCGCTGGCGCTGATTTCGCGGCTGATGTTGATGGCTGAGACGTTGCCGGGTGCTTTTTGGGTGGCGGAGGCTTTCTCGGGCGAGCGGTCTTCGTCGTGCTATAATCAGACAGTATGAAGCATTGGCGTATTGGGCTTGAGCAAATTCGAAAAACCCGCTGGGCGGCGTTGCTGTTCACTTTGGCAGGCTTGGGTTGGTATGCCTGGCAGGCATGGGCTGCGGCGTTGACGGTACGTTCTTCCCTGGACGAGGGCAATTACCTGTATAAGGGGTATCTATTTGCAACGGGTGTGTATCAACCCTATGCGCCCTATTCTCCCTGGCTGAATAAAATGCCTTTGTCATTTTTGATTCCGGGCTGGGTGCAGGCAATCTTTGGAGCGGGGTTGCGCACTGGGCGTATGTATGCGTTTGTTATTTCCTTGTTGCTGGTATTGGCGTTATGGCTGGCAAGCCGTCGCCTGGCGGGGCGTTGGTGGGGAGCTTTGTCCGTCTGGGCAATGGCGCTGAACCCGATGTTGATTAAGACATATGCTCAGGCGCTTTCGCAAGGATTGGCGGTGTGCCTCTTGTTATGGGCTTGTGCATTGATGTTGGGCGAACGGCGGCGTTGGCAGGTTTGGTTGGGGGCTGCGCTGCTCAGTGTGTTGACGTTGACCCGCGAGAATATGGTTTTGGCTGTGCCTTTTTTGCTGCTTTATGTGTTTTGGCGTTGGGGTTGGCGGATGGGGCTTTCGACGGTGGGGGTTACGCTTTTGACCTTGTCGGTGGGTCATGCGGCTTTTTGGCCCGGAATTTTGCGGAATTGGGCCAAATGGTTGCCGTCCAGTCTGACCCCGTTTTTAGAGGCCTGGCGGCAGCCTAAGGGGGGCACGCGCACATACATACAGCAGATTTCTTTTTGGGAACAGATGCGGGTTTTTTTTGAGGGGATGCGCGATCATTTTTTGATGTTGGTTGGCCCACTGTTGGGATGGATGTCGGTAATGGGCCGTGGCTTGCGCCGTTGTTCTGATGACCGGCGTTTGGCCGTGACTTTGACGGCCATGCAGGCGGTTTTGATTGTTGCCCATTTATGGGCCTCAATCGGCATGGATTATTGCGTGTATTGTTATACTGGCTATTTGGCTTTCTTTTCGCCGGTTGGGTTGCTATTAACAGGGATTTTGCTGGCCAATTGGAATTGGGAAGCATTGCGTCCGGGCTGGGAGGCACTACGTAGGGGTACGTTGTTGATCGGTGTGCCTGTTTTGTTGGTGGGGGTGATGTTTAGTCAGGCTTCGCGCTTGCCCGATGCAGCGATTTATCGCTGGCTGGAACCCTGGTTATATGATCTGCGGGTGCCGCGTGTGAGTGGTGGGCGCTTTCAGCCTGGAACGATCGAACTGTGGCGCATGTTGGTGAATAAGTTTTCGCTGGATGGGGATTTGGTGCGGGTGCAGCTTTTGCCATGGATGGGTGCGGTGGCAATTGGGCTTTTGGCATCGGGCGTGATGTTCCTGGTGGCGTTGGGCTTATGGCTTGGTTTGAGGCGGCGTTTGTCTTTTGCGGCGTTGACAGGAGCTGTGTTGTTGCTAATGGGCGGTGCTTTTTCGGCAACGATGTTCTTGAGCGGTGGGGTGACGCCCTATGATTGTGCTGGCAACACCGTTGCGCATTATGAAGCAGCGGGTCGTGACCTGGCAGGACGGATTCCGCCGGGGGCTACGATTGATTGGCGCGCTGGAGGCGGGCTTTCGCCGGCGTTGTTGTTGTATTTGCCGGGGGTAAAAATCTACCCGCCGCAGTTGAATGGTGTATACTCGTTTCGGCAGGGGGGGGATGCAGATGCTTTGTATGCTTATGGTTATTGGAATGAGGCGCTCAGTGAGCAGTTTATGGATGAAGCTGATTTTTTGATTGTTGCAACACGTCCATCGCTTGAAATTGAAACGGATGTTTTTGCGGCCGGCTTCCGTGAATTGGCTCCACCGCCGCCGCTTGAAGAATGTCCGCGCCGTTTGGAGGTGCGTTTGTTTGCCAAACCTGGAAAGGGAGAATGAGCTTGCAATCGGAATCGAATTTTAAAACGAAGAAAAGCTTTCCGTTCCTGCGTGTTTTGGGAACGATCATTTCGTTGGGGTTGGTGGTTTATTTGATGGTGCGCGAGTGGGCATCTGTCGTTGCAGCTGTTGCTGAAATCCCCTGGTATGTGTTTGTAGCCGTCATGTTGTTGACGTTTGCCTCTCGTTTGTCCGTTGCAACGCGTTGGTATGTGCTGTTGCGCTCTGGCGGCAGCGATATTCGCTTTGTGGATGCTTTACGTTTGGTGTTCGCTGGTTTGTTCGCTTCGAATTTTTTGCCGACGACGGTGGGGGGCGATGTGGTTCGGTTTGGTGGAACGTTGCGCTTTAAAATAGAACCAGCTTTGGGGGCGGCGTCGTTGGTGATGGATCGTTTGGTAGGGATGGCGGGCATGGCAACGGTGTTGCCAATTGGATTGGTGCGGTTCTTCAGTATGCCGTTGCCAGCTTTGCCGGAGAACGGTTTGCCTGATTTGAAGCTCGATGCAGTTTCTGCGCCGGCAGCATTGGCCTGGCTGGGACGCAAATTGCGCTCTTTTTGGGATTCTGGGTGGCGAGCGATGCGCTTGTGGTTGATGCATCCAATGGGCTTGCTGTGGGCGTATTTATGCACCTGGGGACACATGCTGTCTTTGTTTGTCACTGTTTGGTGGTTGTTGATGGTGATGGGACAGCCGATTTCTTTTTGGATGGTAGCAGGCTTGTGGAGCATGAGCTATTTTTTCACTTTGCTGCCGATCTCGGTCAATGGGTTGGGGTTGCAAGAGCTATCCCTGGCATTTCTGTTTACCAATTATGGGGATGTGTCGCTGCATAGCGTGGTGGTGATGGCTGTGGTGGTGCGGGTTTTGCAAATTTTGGCCAGTTTGCCTGGGGCATTGTTTGTGCCTGGACTCTTGCAGTCTGAAGACAAGTCGGTAAAGGGAGATGTCGCATGAAACAGGAGATTTGGCTGCGCCGGTTTGTCTTGGCAGTGACTCTTGTGCTGACCATCTTGATGGGACGGATGGTTTTGTTGAATACGTTGAGCATGGGGGGATTCTTTGCCAATCGCTATGCGACGATTTGGGCTTTGGTAAGTCTTGGGGTAGGGGGAGTATTGATTGCGGTTGTTTTGATTGGCCTGGCTTTGGAACGTGGGCATGGCGTAGATTGGCTGCCAAAATTGGAGCAGAAACTGGTTGGGGGTGGGTTGATGGTGGCGCTGGCGTTGCTTGGTTTGATGCTGGTGGGAATGTATGTGCTGGTGTATCAGGCACAACCGGATCGCCTAACTGCTGCTTTGCCACGTTTGTGGTTGTTATGGATGGCTGCTTTGCTTTCAATGCCGATTTTGAAAGCCTGGCTGCGAATAACTTCACCTGCCTGGGCTTTTTGGGTTTCCTTGATGGTTTGGGGCGGGGCTTTTGTTGTGTATAGTTTTGTGCCGCAGGTGAACAATTTTCCCTTCTCGTTGGGGTGGTCAGAAGGTAGTCGTTTTTACAATGCTTCTATGTTTTTCTCAGAAGCGGTGTATGGACAACGGTTGCCTTTGCCTGTGTTGCATCCCACACGGTATGCCATGCAGTCACTGCCTTTTGTGTTGGGGAATTCACCGATTTGGGTGCATCGCTTGTGGCAGGTTTTGTTGTGGTTGGGGTGCACAATTTTGGGAGCATGGTTGCTGGCGCGCCGGTTGCAGCTCGAATCCGCCTGGCAAAGGGCTGCGTTGACGCTGTTGGGCGGGCTGTTCCTGTTTCAAGGACCGGTCTATTATCATTTGATGGTGTGTTCGTATTTGGTTTTGGCCGGGTTTTCAAAACAAAAACCCTGGCGCACGTTGATCCTGGTGCTGCTGTCTTCTGTATGGGCAGGCCTGAGCCGATTGAATTGGTATCCGATGCCGGGCGTGTTGGCAGCGTTGTTGTATTTTTTGGAGGTGCCTCTGCCCGATTCGGGAGAGGGTTGGTTGCGGCGTTGGCTGCGTTATGCAACCTGGCCTGTTGCGTGGGCGTTGGGTGGCACCGGCCTGGCATTTGCGGTGAGCAAATTGTATGAGCGACTTTCAGGAAATCCGGTGCAAGTGTTTGGCTCAGCAACGGAATCACCCTTGCTGTGGAATCGCTTGTGGCCGAATGCGACGTATCCGTTGGGCATTTTGCAGGCGGCATTGTTGGCGGTCTTGCCCATGGTGGTGGCGATCATTTTGGTTTTGCTGAAGAGGGCAAAGGGCGGTGAGCGCTGGCATGGTTTGCGCCTTGCTGGGGTTGCAGCGATCTTGATTGTCTTTTTGGCGGGCGGAATGGTGGTGAGCGTTAAGGTTGGTGGGGGAAGTAATTTGCATAATCTGGATGCTTTCTTGTTGTTGGAATTGGTGGTTGGTGTTTACATTGTGTGGGGACGGTTTGAGCCGGATGCAGGGACGACGCTAGCAGTTCGTCCGGGCGTGTTCTTGGTCTTTGCTTTGGCGCTTATTCCGACGCTGTGGCCGGTGTATAGTGGTGCGTCATTGTACTTTTCCTCTCCGCAAACCGTGCTGGAGGAACGACAAACATTACAACGAATTTTGGATGAGGCGAATCAACAACCGGGGCCGGTGCTGTTCATTTCTGAACGTCAACTGTTGACCTTTCATTTGGTGCAAGTGCGAGAATTTGAGCCGGAATATGAAAAGGTTTTTTTGATGGAGATGGCCATGGCAGGCAATTCGTTCTATTTGGAACGATTCTATGATGATTTGCAGCATCAGCGCTTTTCTTTAATTGTCGCTGAGCCACTGAATGCCAATCTTCAGGATGCGCGCTATGCATTTTCTGAAGAGAACAATTTGTGGGTTGAGCGGGTTGAGCTGCCAATTTTGGCGCGTTATCAGCTCAAAGAAAAAATCAATTCTACCGTTAGTATCTATGAACCGAAACGATAAAATGACCAAGCAATGGTGGCAGGTCAGGTTGCCCTGGCTGTTGAGTGGCCTGGGGGGGGGGTTGGCATTGGTAGCCTTGATGCGAATTCCGGGCGAGGGGATATCGGTGCAGCGCCTGGCATTGGCTGGGACGCTGCTTTTGGGCGGCGTTGCTTGCTTCTCAGGGGTGTTTGTCCGTTGGGAAAAACATGCCTGGGCTACCTGGTTGTGGAAGCAGCGTTGGTTGAATGGGGTGATATTGCTAGCGCTGGCGCTGGGGTGGCTGGCGCTGTTTTTGCCCGAGTATTGGTTTGGGGTTGGAATGGCGTATGCACAACGGTTGCGGCCATTGGTTTTGTGGGTCGGTTGGGTTGGGGTGCTGGCTGCACTGATCCGTTTTGACGTTTGGCAGGCGGGGCGTAGTGCCTTGGCTGCTTTGCGCGCCGAACCGTTGCAGTTTTGGTGGCTGGTTGCCGGAATCGTGGGGGTGTTTGTCCTGGTTGTTGGTTTGGGGCGGATCACTGGCTTGGGGGTGAAAGCGGACGACCGTTTTTGGAATGAGGCAGGAGCACCGGTTTTGGGTGTGCAGGTTTTAATCGGCCTCGTTGCGGCTTGGGGCATGGCTCGTTGGGGTGGGCGCACGCGTTGGTGGGCTTGGGCGGCGGGCCTGGCTTTGTGGTTGGCAGCAGTTGTGATTTGGTCTGCGCAGCCGATGTTGCCCAGTTATTTTGCACCTGGCCCTTACCCGCCCTCCAATCAGTTTTATCCGTACTCGGATGCAGCATTGTATGATGTTGGGGCACAATATGTGTTGCTGGGGCGGGGAATTTTGAATCATCAGTATATGGACAAGCCGCTGTACGTGGCGATGTTGTCCATGTTCCACGCTTTTGCCGGTCAGCGTTATCAGGCGGTGATTTTCGTGCAGATTCTGTTGCTGGCCTTTTTGCCTGTTGTGCTGTTTGTTTTGGGCAAGTCGCTGCGTGGGGTAGGGTTGGGCGCATTTTTGGGGGTTTTGATGATTTTCAAGGAGCGCAATGCAATTGCCGCAACGCTTGATATTCAAGTCTCGCATTCAAAATTAATGATGGCGGAGCTGCCGGTTGCGCTGGCCCTGGCCGGATTGGCCTTGACGGGCTTTTTTTGGTTGCGTCAACCGCAGCATGGCAAACGTTGGGCTGTTTTGGCGGGCGCGTTGGCGGGGGCAGCTGTGTTAATTCGGCCAAATGCGTTCCTGGCTGTGGTGGCATTGGTTGTGCTGTGGCTGTTGGCGCGTTGGCGACCTGATGGCTGGCGGCGTAGTTTGGTTGCGTTGGGTTTGTTCGCGGTGGTGTTTGGTGTGTGCTTTTTGCCCTGGATGATGAATACGCCGGCGGGGATGGAGCAACCTTATTTGGTGTTGAAGATACGGCAAATTATTGAAACCCGTTATCAAGCGCCAACAAGTGGAAATGGTCACAACAATCTGGTGGTTGCGCCCCTGAAGGAGCATATCAATGAGGCAGGCATAGGAGGTGTGTTTTACAATCAGGCGATGCTCCAGCAAATGCTCGAAGATGGTCAAAAGAGCCTGGTGTGGGCATTGGTCAATCACTGGCTGCACAATCAATGGCTGACGGTGTTGAGTTTGCCGAACACTTTTGCGTTGAAAGATCTTTCGCATACTTTGCAGGCGCCCTATTGGCAAGATGTGCGCTCTTGGGATGGTACCTTGGACTGGGAGCAGACATTGTTGACGTGGGGCAATCTGGTGCTGGTGGCATTAGGGATTGGTGATGCCTGGCGGCGATGGCGTTGGGCCGGGGTGCTGCCATTGGCAATGCAGTTGGGATATTTCCTTGCCAATGGATTGGCGCGTAATTCGGGGGCGCGTTATCTGGTTGCGGTGGATTGGGTAACGTTGATCTATTATGGTTGGGGCTTGCTGATGCTTTTGGGATGGCTTGGAGCGCACTGGAGAAACGGTTCAGAAGTTGATAGCGTCGCGCCAAGCGCATTTCCTAAGGGTGGGCTTGCCTTTGCCGCTGTTTTGATGCTGTCTTGCGTCAGCTTGCCTTTGTTGGATGAGCTTGTGCCTGATCGCTATGGTCAACAGCTTGATCGGCAAGCTGTGTGGGAGCAATTGCAAAAAGCTGGCTTGTTGGCGGAGGCTGGGCTGGATACGAATGAGGGGCGGGCTTATTTCTTTGATGAGGCGCTGGTGTTGGAGGGACGGGCATTGTACCCGCGCTTTTACTATCATGACCAGGGAGAACCTACGTCGAAATCGAGTGGCACTTCACCTTTGGCCATGCTGTATCAGCGACCGTATCCGCGCCTGACCTGGATTTTGCTTTCCAACGATTTTTATCGGTTTGTGCTCTTGCCAATGAATGCGCCGCCCAGCAATCAATTGCCAGATGCGCCGGATGTGATTGTGTTGGCTTGTCCGGGAGAACAATGGTTTGCCGTGGATGCACAGGCGGTATTCATTCTCGGGCAGGAGCCTCAGGTGTTGCTTCGTTCTCCACAGGCGGGGTTGCGCTGTCCGCTGCCAGAGCCCGTGTGCGACTTGAATCATACATGTCGCTAGCAGCTGTCAACCAACCAAGCGAAAGCCAGTAATAGGGCAGGGCAAAGGTATCCAGGCTGAAGCCTTCCATCAACAGACCTATCAGGACAAACAGACCCACCCAACCGAATGTGCGCCACACAAGCTGATTGGATCGGCGCAGGCGTTGTGCTGCCAAAAACAGCAGGTAGAGCCAGCTGATGAATAGCCCAAAGCCGAGTGTGCCCGTTTCACTGAGGAGGCGGATCCACAAGCTGAGCGTGTTGGGTAGTTCGTTGGATATATACATTTTATGCGGTTCGGCCATTGTCCAGCCGATGGGCGGCAGTACCTGAGGAAAGAAAAAGCCTGCATTGCCCAGGCCAACGCCAAAAATTGGGTGTTGACTGAAAATGTCAAGCCCGGCCTGCCAGAAGATGGCCCTCTCGCCAAAAAACAGTTTGTGGGCCAGGTCGTTGAAGCTCGCTTTTTGTAGGAGCATGGGAAGTGCGTCTTGCATCCGTAAATCGTTTTGCAAGTAGAAAGAAACCCCAACCAATGCGGTTAGCATTGCCAGAAAGATCAGAATGCCCCATAAGCCGAAACGAAAGACAGCTGGCCGCTGATTGGGAAAACGCTGGCTAAGTTTTCTGCTCAGCGCGTTGACGCCACGCTGCCCAAGAGATAGGGCGACGATTGCAGCCATCATTCCAAAAGCGACCAGCGATCCGCGCGCATAAGAAAAATAGAGCACAATCAGGCCAACGGGCAGCAGTAAATTTTCCAGGGAGATTGCTGGTAGGTGGAAGAGCTTTCGCTTTGGATAGGCCGAAAGGCCGGTTTGTGTGCAGGCAAGCCAGATTGGCAGATAGAGCATGGTCAGTTGGTGACCAAGCCAGGAGGGTTCATAGGCCAGGCCGGTGGCGCGCCAGTTATACAAAACACCGCTGGCAGAAATAAAACGTTGCACTTGCCACATCCAATCGGGATACGTATCATGGCAAATATTCCAGGCAAGTATTTGTGCCAGGGACCAAAGCAGGAGCAAAATTCCACCAGCGTTGAACCAGCGCAGGTTCCATTGTAAGTCTGAAAGCGTGGCGCTGACAAGATAAAAGCACAGACCGCAGCCGAGTGTGAAAAAACCGGTTAGCGCAACGCCAACACGGCTTGCTTCCTTGAAAGGAGGAATGGGAATAAAGAAGGCTAGCAAGGTGGAGGTCAGAGCTGCCAGGGTAAAGGTTAGGAGGGGCAAAGTAAGTCGGGGAAGTTTTCGCTTGCGTAATAAGATGGGCATCAGCCCCATGGCAAAGAGGATGGCAGCCAATGGGAGGGCTGGTGGGGCTATCATTGTCCCTCCCAGGATGCGAGACAAAAACGGCAGACTGGTGAAGGGCAAAAGAACAAGCAGAAGCGCCCAGAGCAGGCGCTGAAGGCGTTCAAACACTGTGCTTCCCTCGACGGATGAGGCGCTCCGGCAGTTGCCAGGTCAGCAACAAAACACCGCTCAACAATCCCAACAAACCGCCGGCAAGGATGAGGTTGCGGCGCGCAAATTGAACAGGTTGCAAGGGGAGCTCGGCAGGCTGTGGTGCAATGGCGCGCAGTCCGGGGAAGAAGCCGCGTCCAGCCTGGCGTTCAGCCATGATTTGTTGGGAAGTTTCTTGGATGGCTGTCTGCAAGACAGCCAGGTCGGTTGGGCAAATTGCAGGGGCTGAAATCGAGAGGGCTGCCTCGGCCAGGCAACCGCTGAGACCATCCAAATGGCGTTGTAGGGCTTCGGCGGCCATGGCATGGCTTTCGGCGGCTTGCAGGTCGGCAAAGGCAAGCTCAGCCCAGCGATTCACCAGCCAGGTTGCCTGTTGTGGGTCTTCTAGTTGCACACGCAGGACGTAACTTTGCCCTTTTCGTTCCAGAAAAGCGCGTTCAGCCAGGCGGTCGCCTGTTAGCGAGATTCCAGCAGCCTGAGCGTCTTGCAGCAGTTGGCGGCGCAAGCTGGGGGCATCAAGGATATTGCCCACAGCATTGATGACCATATCAAGCTCATCTTCGCTGGGGGTGCCGGTGCGGCTTAGGTCGAGGCTGAGGGTGATTTGCAGCCGTGCCTCATAACGAGCTGGTGTGGCGAGGCTGAATAACCAACCCAGGCAGGCACCGAGCAGCGCGAGGGCAACGATCCATGGCCAATGCTGCAAGGCGTATTCGAGAGCATCTGGCGAAGGATGGGAAGAAGGTGAATGCGCTGTGTGCATAGTTTTGCCAAGAAAGATGTTGAGGGGCAGTATACCACTTTTCTGATATAATAGCGGCAGAGGATGAAATGCAATTTGTTGCAACAGAAATCGAAGAAGTTGTTTTAATTGAGCCCAAAGTTTTTGGGGATGGACGCGGTTTCTTCATGGAGACCTATCAGCAACGTTTGTTTGCTGAGCATGGATTGCCAACGCATTTTGTGCAGGATAATCATTCTGGCAGTCGTCAGGGAATTTTGCGTGGCTTGCATTATCAGGTCGTTCAACCGCAGGGAAAGTTGGTGCGGGTGGTGGTTGGGGAAGTTTTTGATGTGGCTGTAGATTTAAGGCGTAGCTCGGCAAGCTTTGGACGGTGGGTGGGCCGGGTGCTTTCAGCTGAAAATCACGCCATGTTGTGGGTGCCGCCGGGGTTTGCGCATGGCTTTTATGTGCTGAGTGAGTGGGCGGAGGTTTTGTACAAAGCGACCGATTTTTATGCGCCGCAGTATGAGCGCTGTTTGATTTGGAATGACGCGACAGTGGGGGTGCAGTGGCCACTTTTGGGAGGACAGCCGCCCTTGCTTTCGGCGAAGGATGGGCAGGGAAAAGCCTGGCAAGAACAAGACTTTTTTGATTGAGGAGCCATAGATGAAAAATGTTTTGGTGACCGGTGGGGCGGGCTTCATTGGTAGTAATTTTGTGCGCTTCTTGCTTGAGCATGAGCCGGAAGTGCGGGTGATCAATCTGGACGCTCTGACCTACGCCGGGAGTTTGGAAAACTTGCAGCACTTGCCGGATGAAGGACGACATGAGTTCATCCATGGGGATATTTGTGATCGGGCGCTGGTGGAAGATGTGTTGCGCCGCTTTGAAGTGGATACGGTTGTGCATTTTGCGGCGGAATCGCATGTGGATCGTTCGATTTTGGGGCCGGGGTTGTTTGTGCAAACGAATGTGGTCGGCACATTTACTTTGTTAGACTCGGCGCGCTTGTTTTGGAAAGAGCGCCCCGACTTGTTGCCCGGGGCGCGTTTTCACCATGTTTCAACGGATGAGGTGTTTGGTACACTTGGGCCGAATGATCCGCCCTTCAATGAACAGACGCCTTATGCGCCCAATTCGCCCTATTCGGCCTCAAAGGCAGCAAGTGATCATCTGGCGCGGGCTTATTTTCACACCTATGGGCTGCCGGTGACGATTAGCAATTGCACCAACAATTATGGGCCTTATCAGTTCCCTGAAAAATTGATTCCTTTGATGGTTTTGAATGCATTGGAGGGCAAACGGTTGCCCGTATATGGGGATGGAATGCAGGTGCGTGATTGGTTGTATGTGGAGGATCACTGCGAGGCGATTTATCGTGTTTTGATGCAGGGTCGAGTTGGCGAAACCTATGCAATTGGCGGCAATAATCAGCCGCCGAACATTGAGATTGTGCATACCATTTGTGCTGTGATGGATGAGTTGCATCCGCAGGGCGCGCCGCATGAGCGGTTGATTGAATATGTGACCGACCGGCCAGGACATGACCGGCGGTACGCTATGGCGATTGATAAGATCCGCAGTGAATTGGGCTGGCAACCGCGTCAGACGTTGGCAAGTGGTTTGCGCAAGACGGTGGCCTGGTATTTGGAAAATCCTGCCTGGGTGGCCGCGATTCGAGAGCGGTCAGATTATCAGACCTGGATGCAAAAGAATTATGCCGAACGAGGAGCAAAGAAATGAAGGGGATCATTTTGGCGGGTGGAAAAGGAACACGCTTGTATCCGGCAACGCTGGGCGTGAGCAAGCAAATGTTGCCGGTGTATGACAAGCCAATGATTTACTATCCGCTTTCGATGCTGATGCTTGCCGGAATCCGTGAGGTGTTGGTGATCAGCACACCGGAGGATTTGCCAGGTTTTCGGCGGGCGTTGGGGAGCGGGGCGCAGTGGGGGCTGCAATTTTCGTATGCTGAGCAGGCCGAACCGCGTGGGCTGGCAGAGGCGTTTTTGATTGGGCGAGAATTTATTGCCGGGCAACCGAGTTGCCTGATTTTGGGCGATAATATCTTCTATGGGCATGGGTTGCCGGCGTTGTTGCGTCAGGCAGCGCAATTAGAGCAAGGGGCCACTGTATTTGCCTATCCGGTGCGCGATCCGCAGCGCTATGGCGTGGTGGCGTTTGATGATCAATTCCGTGCGATCAGTTTAGAGGAGAAGCCGCAGCAGCCAAAATCAAATTATGCTGTGCCGGGTGTCTATTTCTATGATGAAACGGTTTGTGAGCGGGCAGCTTCG
>JAIWNK010000129.1 GCA_020216845.1 Anaerolinea sp.
TTTCAAATGCCCCAGGAGGGAATGGAATACCACACCCTTCGGGTGCCCCCAACCAAGATTACTTTCACATTTCAAATGCCCCAGGAGGGAATTGAACCCCCAACCAAGGCCTTAGGAGAGCCCTGCTCTGTCCGTTGAGCTACTGGGGCGGGCAAGCAAATTATACCAAAAAAAAGCACCTCAGCCCAACACAAAAAAATCAAAAGGCGGCAACACCAAATCATTCACCGCAGACCATTGCGCCCGCCCATGCAAGCACTGCAAGCCCGCACAACCCGACTGCGCCAACACCCACCCTGGCACAACCTGCTCCTGCTCACTGAAATTTGCAAACACCACCACCCGCGCCGCATCATGCCGCCGTTCATAGCCCAGCACATGCCCATTGCCCGTCTCCAACACAGTCAGCAACGCCCCCGCAAACGCCGTGTGTCGCTTACGCAATGCGATCAACTCTTGCAAAGCAGCGTATAAACGCCCCTCCAGCGTATCCGGCTGTTGCCGACGGGCATAAGCCGCATCGTCCGCCGTCAAACGATGCACCCAACGACTATCATGCGCCTTATTCACATCCTGACGATACCGATAATCATTCAACTGACCAATCTCATCCCCCAAATAAATCAACGGAATTCCCCCAACCGTCAGAATAACCCCATGTAACAACGCAATGCGCCGCAATGCCAATTCCACCTCCGCCGGGCCCTCCTCAGTCAGCGCCTTCTCCAACCCGGCCAACGAAGCGCATGTCCCCGAAATCCGACAATCGCCCGTCTTAGGGTTTTCCTGGAAAGGCACGCCGCGAGCAAAACTTCCCGGGAAACGCCCCGTATAAAACGCATTCAAAAACCGACGATGATCGAAAGCGTGAATGCCCAAGCGCGCCGCATCCTCATCAGAAAACGTCCAGCCAATATCATCATGACACCGCACATAATTGACCCAAGCCGTATGCGGCGGCAACGCATGACGCTCGCGCAGAGCTTGTTGCAACAAATTCACCTCGCGGGTTGCCAGTGTATTCCACAGCAACGCCATCAACAATGGATTGTAAGACAGCTGACACTCATACGGCGAAACATATTGTACCACCTGATCAGGATGGACAATCGCTTCCGATTTGAACAACACCCCCGGCGCCACAATGCGCATGACCGCATTGAAGGCCTGCAGCAACACATGTGCCTTGGGCAAACTCTCGCACACCGTCCCGGCTTCCTTCCATACGAACGCCAATGCGTCGAAACGCAACACATCCACGCCCACATTGGCCAGGAAAAGCATTTCCGCCACCATCTGATTGAAGGTTGCCGAATGGGTGTAATTTAAATCCCACTGATATGTATGGAAAGTCGTCCACACCCACTCCGTCTTTTCCCCTTCGGGTGTTTGTGTGCGAAGCGGCGAAAACGCCCCGGCATGTTCATCCGGAAAAATTTCGCGCACCTGCTGCTCATAAAGATCCGGCAGTGTGCGGTCGGGGAAGATATAGTAAAACTTGCGGTAAAACGGGTCCCCCTGCCGGGCGCGTTGCGCCCAGGGATGATCTTCCGAGGTATGATTGAGCACAAAATCCAACACCAGGCTGATACCTGCCTGCCGCAATTCCTCAGCCAGGCTGCGCAGTTCTTCCATCGTTCCCAGGCGATCCTCCACCGTGCGATAATCGCGAATGGCATAGCCACCGTCATTATCACCCTTGCGGGTCTGGAACAAGGGCATCAGGTGCAGGTAAGTCAGGCCAAGCTCCTTGAAATAAGGCAACTTCTGGCGCAAACGCTGCAAATCGCCAGCGAACAAATCCACATACAACACCCCACCGAGCATGACATTGGATTGAAACCAATCCGGGTCTGCCTCGCGTTGTGCATCGAGTGCCTGCAACACCGCCGGACGAGCAAACCAGGCCGCCCCCATTTGCACCAACAACTCTTCCAAGTCATAGAAAAAGTCGTATTGTTGGCCGTATAGTGTGCACAAAGCATGAAACAACCGCCCAAAATGCGCCTGCAACCGATGCACAAACACCGCCCAAACCCCGGGCTGCGCTGCAATCTCTGCCCCCAAGCGCTGCTCCAAACGCGGCAACAACCGCTGCAGCGTATACCTTGTCTCAAAATCCATGAGTACCTCTCCCATAAAACAAAATAAAGACCCGCTCATTTTAACGCAAAAGCCAGCTCAAAGGGAGTTGGCGTTAAAAACGAGCCGGGCGTGGGGGGGCACGCCCGGCAACTCCAGGGAGGGAACTCACCATCCATTGCTCAACACGATTGTACGGGGGGGACATACACATCGTTCACAGTGGATGGGACACTCAAACTGCTGTGTCTTAGATAATATACACCAAATTTATCTTATTTGCATTAAATTCAGCTAAGAGTTTTCGTCCTCAGCGCCAAATGTGCGCAGCCACTCTTCCAGCTCACCAGGGTCCGATGTGCCACGCAGGCGCGCCTGCTCTGCCTCCTGACGACGTGCCGCAATCAACAACTGTGCAAAAGCCTCCGAACTGACCACACCAGCCCCACAGGCGCGCGCTTCTGCCTGCACGCGGCGATCGGAACTGACCACCTGCCAATTGCGCGCCGCTCGCCCCAATTGTTGCAAACGTGCCGTCAACGCATCATCCGCCGTGCGGCCGGCGCGCACCCAATGCACCCGCACCATGCCAACCTGCGTTTGTCCAGCACCGCCTACCTGTGCGCGGTCAAAATAGACCTCCACCGTCTGTCGCCGCACACGACAAAACACTTGCAGCCATGCAATCAGCCCCTGTTCGTCATCCATCTGCCGCAAATCTAACCCCGGCAACTTCGGAATTAGATTATGCCCATCCACCAAATACATTTCATGCGCTCCTTCCTGTCTTGCACCTTAAAATCATACCACAATCCCCCCTTTCGGCCCAAAATGTGCTATCATTCGCATAAGGCTTTGGCATGAAAACCTGGAAACGGCTTCTCCCCTATCTGCTTCTCAATGCGCTTGTCTCCGCGACAACCATCCTGGCTGTATTGTATTTCTGGAACCGCGCCCATCCTTTTCCAAGCCTGCCACAAGCCAACCCAATCAACGCCCCTACCCAAATCATTGTGTCAAAACCGACTGCCACATTGCCACCTTTAGATCCGCCCCTCATCACCATCACCGCCGTCATTGCTCCAGGCGATTTAGCCAACGAAGCAGTCGTCCTGAAGCGCGTTGGCGAAGGCGAGCTCTCGCTCATTGGTTGGAAAATCGTCAACGTCGCCAATGAGGCCTATGTCTTCCCGGATCTGCTCTTTCGCGCCGGCGAAATCTATCTCTACAGCCAACGCAGCGCAACCACCAACCCCAGCCCAGCCATGACGCTCTACTGGGAACGAAGCACCCCCGCCTGGGCCAGCGGTGACCTGGTGCGCCTGATCGACTCCGCCGGCAATGTGCGGGCCACTTTTCGCATTCCCTAACCCCTATGTCCCAAGCCTTCTACCGCAAATGGCGCCCTCATCAATGGGCCGAAGTCGTCAGTCAAGAACACGTTGTGCGCACGCTCAAGAATGCCATCCTCAGCGGGCATATCGGCCATGCTTACCTGTTTTCTGGGCCACGCGGCACCGGAAAAACCACCACGGCCCGCCTGTTAGCCAAGGCAGTCAACTGCCTGGCCGAAAACCCAGCCGACCGCCCTTGCGATGCCTGTGAACACTGCCTGGCCGTCAACGAAGGGCGCTTCCTCGACCTCATCGAAATTGACGCTGCCTCCAACACCAGCGTAGACGATGTGCGCGAACTGCGCGACAAGATCAACTTTTCGCCCTCGCAAGGGCGTTATAAGGTCTACATCATTGATGAAGTGCACATGCTCTCCACAGCAGCCTTCAACGCCCTGCTCAAAACCCTGGAAGAGCCCCCTGCTCATGCCATCTTCATCCTCGCCACAACCGAAATGCACAAAATTCCGGCAACTGTGTTGTCGCGCTGCCAACGGCATGAATTCCGTCGCATTCCAGTCAATGACATTGCTGCCTATCTGCAAAAAATGTGTCAGCAGGAAGGCATTCAAGCTGAGCCAGAAGCCTTGTTGCTGATTGCCCGCCAATCCACCGGCGCCATGCGCGACGCCATCTCACTACTCGATCAGCTAGCCTCCACCGGCGAGCGCATCACCCTCAGTCTGGCCCAACAAGTGCTGGGCGCAGCGACAAGCCAAATGGTCATCGAAATGGTCGAAGCCTTGCTTGCCCGCCAAAGCGCAGCTGGGCTCGATGCCATTCACCGCTCATTGGATAGCGGCGTAGACGCACGTCAGTTTGCCCGGCAGGTCGTCGAATACTTGCGCAGCCTGCTACTCATTCACATGGGCAGCGGCGATCAGGTAGATGCCCCAACCGAACAGCGTGCCCGCATGGCCAGCCAGGCCAACGCCTTTGCATTGCCGCACCTGCTTGAAACGTTACGTCTGTTCAATGCTGCTGCCAACGAAGCACGCAACAGCTGGCAACCCGGGCTAATGCTCGAAATGGCCCTGGCCGAAGCCATAGCCTGGCAAGCGGCCCCCCAACCGGCGCAGGCCACCACATTACCACCCACTGCGCTCAACACATCCGCTGCCTCAACGCAACCCGCCACCCTTCCTGCCCTTACCGAATCAGCCCCGCTGACGCCCCCAAGCACCCGCCCGGCACTCGATGCACCCAGTCGGGAAACCGCCCAGCCTGCACCACCGCCCCCTTCCACAGAACCAGAAGCAAGCCCGCCCCCTTCCGCTGAAGGCACGCTGAACCTATCCACACTGCAAAAGAACTGGGCCAGTGTGCGCGCCCAAGTGAAGCGCAAGCGCCAACAAACCGAAGCTCTGCTCAATTCTTGCACCTCCTTGCAAATCAAAGATGGCGTCATTGTGCTTGTGTTCAGCAGCGACCTGCTCAAATCCAAAATGGAAGCCAACGACAACATCGAAATCACCCGCCAGGCAATCAGCAGCGTGCTTGGCATCCCCGCACCTGCACTGCGCTGCATCTCCGCCCAACGCAGCGGCGGGGCACAATCACAACAAGATCTCAGTACCCCGGATGGCATGATCAAAACTGCCCTCGACCTGGGAGCAAAAATCGTACACAAAGATTAACTTTCTCTGGAGGTTTTATGGCAAAAGGTTTCAATCGCCCCCCTGCCCCACGCGGCGCAGGCAATAACAACATGATGCAACAGCTTCAACGCTTGCAAGAACAAATGGAAGCCGTTCAGGCGCAGCTCGCTGAAGAAACCGTCAGCGCCACAACCGGTGGCGGCGCGGTCAAGGTCACCATGAGCGGGCGGCAAACCTGCAAAGCCGTGACCATTGACCCCGAGCTGCTCAAAGATGCCGATGCCGAAATGCTGCAAGACCTGCTGCTGACGGCGATTAACCTGGCGCTGGAAGAATCGCGCAAACTGGAAGCCGAACGAATGGGCCCGCTCACCGGCGGGTTGGGCGGTCTGTTTTAACCATGGCACTTCTGCCTGCCCCGGTTCAGAATCTGATCAACGCCCTTGAACGGTTGCCGGGCATCGGCCCCAAAAGTGCCTCGCGCCTGACGTTTTTCTTGCTGCGCGCCCCCGATGACGTTGCCGAGCAGCTAGCCAATGCCTTACAAACCATCAAAAGCGGCACAGCGCTCTGTCAAACATGCTACAACATCACCCTGGCCGGGCAAACAACCTGTGAAATTTGCGCCAGCAGCCAAAGGCAAGCCGGGCTGATTTGCGTGGTAGAAGAACCGCTGGATGTCATTGCCATTGAACGCACCGGTGTTTATCAGGGACGTTACCACGTACTGCACGGCGTATTATCCCCAATCGAAGGCATCGGTCC
Organism: Anaerolinea sp.; assembly: GCA_020216845.1. Lineage (GTDB taxonomy): Bacteria > Chloroflexota > Anaerolineae > Anaerolineales > Anaerolineaceae > JAIWNK01. The sequence goes on from JAIWNK010000129.1 coordinate 5,840, forward strand.
CGAAGACCTGAAAATTCGCCCGCTGATTGAGCGTGTGCGCGCCGGTGGCGTGCAAGAAGTCATCCTCGCCACCAACCCAAGCATGGAAGGCGACGCCACTGCGCTTTATTTGCGGCAGCAGCTTGCCCCCTTTGGCGTGCATCTCACCCGCCTGGCGCGCGGCTTGCCAGTCGGCGGCGATTTGGAATATGCCGACCAAAACACGCTGTTGCGCGCCCTGGCTGGGCGGCAAGAAATGAACTAGCTCAGCGCAGCGCCTGACGAAAGGCGGCCACCTCCAACGGCTGCCCGCCTGCCGAAAGCTGATAATAGGGCAGCCAGGCAATTCCAAACGCCTGCAAAGCAATATCTTTCTTCTGCGGCGAAATTGGCAGTTCACTCTCGTCGGCAGCAACGCGCGCCCACTGCTCTTGTACAGCTTGCACCTGTGCCTGATACGCCGCTTCCAACTGTTGATATTGTTTCTCCAGGGTTTCCAGCTCTTGCTGCTCCTGCTTCAGCATCTCTTTAGCACGCTGCGTCAGACGGCTTTTGGAAAGCGAGGTCGTCAGGCTGCGCTTGCGCCGCGAGAACACGCTCAGCAACAATTCACCATGAGCGCCCATCTCCTCCAGGCCACGCTGCCGCACCTCCTCCTGCTGTTCGCGCACTTCCAGCTCTTGGCGTTGCACCTTTTGCCGCAACGCCAACAACTTTTGCTCGTGTGCGCGCTGTAGCTTTTCCAACGCCTCTTGCAGCCCGCGGCGCGCCGCATCTGCACACTGCTGACGAAAATCTGCCGCCGAAACCTGGGGGCCGGCATACACCTTGAGCGCCTCATTCGCCCGCACGCGCACAATCGCGGTGCGGTACACCCAATCCACAAAATCCCGCTTCAACGCTGCCAGCGAACGCCCTTCGCCCAACCAGCCCGGCAATGCCGCAAAACGTGCCTGTGGCAATGGCTGCCCGGCAATAGCCGCTGGCTCATAGGTCAACCAAGGCCAGCGTTCCCAATGCATCAGGCTGCCCTCCGCTTCCTGCACCAAAACCGCCAGGCGATTGAGCGTCTCCAGGCCATATTTGCGCGCCAAATAGCGCACCTCTGCTTGTGCAAACAAGGCTGGGCGGTAGAAAATGCCCAACGGCTGCACCGGCCCTTGCAACACCGAGCTGCCGCTGACCGCCAACGCTTGATGAATGCTCAAGTCGTTGGGCAAGAAATACTCACTCACACCAGGCGGAGCAGCCGGGCGAGTTTGCGACCCCTCCGTCACAACCGGCGTGGGCAGGGACTTAGGCACAGCTGCAGGACTTTGAACAACCGCGGGGGGTGCTGTTTCAATCGTAGGGATAGGCGGGGCCGTTGTCACCGTATTCGCCCCAGCCAACGCCTTCAAGTGCGGAATCTCCGCCCGTGTTAGCGGCCCAGCCAGGTAATTCAACGTCCAACGCGTTTGGAACAACACCGGTTTGGGCAAATGCACACTATGCAGCAAGAACACGCGCTTCTGCTGCGCCGAAATCAGCCGGTCATAGGCCGCCCGATCCATCTCCCCTCCGGCGCTTTGCAAGCCATCCAACAAACGTTGCTTATCCTGGTCCGTTTGCAAACGGCCAATCATCCAGGTGCCACAATTAGCCAGCGCTTTATAATCCAAATCAACCGGGTTTTGCGTAGCCAACACCAACCCCACCCCAAAAGCGCGCGCCTGTTTCAACATGCGCAATAAAATGGGGCGCGAGGGCGGGTTCGCAACCGGCGGCAAATAGCCTACCATCTCGTCCAAATACATCAACAGGCGCAACCCGCTTGTGCCGCGCTGTGTTCGCATCCAGCTTTCCACTGCTGCCAACAGCAGGGTCACAAAGAACATGCGCTCGCCCTCGCTCAAATGCGCCAGGTAAAACAGGTTGTGGCGCGGTCGCCCATCTGCCGCGAACAACAACGCCGCAACATCCAGCGCGTCTCCTTCCATCCAGCTTTGAAACGAAGGCGCTGCCAAAAAATTATTCAACAGCATTGCCAGCTCAAAGCGATCTTTCTCCGGGAAGAAGCTATTCAGTGGAAACGCGCCCAAGCGCTCAAACGGCGGCGACTGCACCTGCAAGATCAACTCGTTCAAATCCAACCCCTGCCCACGGCTCCAGGCATGTTCAAGCAAATTCGCCAGCAAAATATGCTCGCGCGAACGCAACGGATCCACCTGCCCCACCCCAACCAGCGTCAGCAGCGCCGTCACCGTGCTACTAATCCGCTCACGCAAAATCTCGCGATACTCCTCCCAGGGCGCCGGTGGATGAAACGAAGCCAGGATATTGACCGGCTGACCCGCTGAAGAACCGGGCGTGAAAATGGTAAATTGAACGGAATCTCGCAAGGCGAGCAATTGTTCACGTCCCAACCCCGACTGTGCCAACCCCTCGCGCCAACGCGCCGCCACCTCTTCGGCCAATTGCGGCAAAGACTTGCCCGCCCGACGGGCCATCTCTGGGTCAAGCCAGGGCTCAAAATCCTGCGCTGCCTGTTCGGGAAAATGCAGCAAGAGATTGGTCAAATCGCCTTTCAAATCAATCACAATTGCCGGAATCTGATGCAGCGCGGCCTCTTCCAGAATGCCAATGCCCAAACCGGTCTTACCAGAACCCGTCATGCCAGTAATCACCGCATGAGTCGTCAAATTGGCTGCATCATAGGTCACGCGCTCAGGCAACCGTCCTGCTGTGAGATCGTACACATTGCCAAGGTAAAAATCCATCGAAGTCATCACAACACCTCTGTCTGAAATTATACAAGGTTTTGGCATGGATTTTATGGTAAGATTCAAGTATGTTGATTCTGCAACGCCTTTTGCCCTGGTTCTTGTTCGGCACCGCCGTGCTGCTGCCCCTCCCCGCAGCACAAATTACCAGCGTCAAGGCCAAAACGGTCGAAATCAACATCTGGCCAGAATACGATCAACCCGCTGTGCTGGTCATCTACAACATCGAGCTGGCCGAATCGGTCAGCCTACCTGCCCAGGTCACCCTGCGCATTCCGTCCGCTGCCCAAAAACCGTATAGCGTCACCTATATGGAACAAGCCAACAGCGCCCCCAACCCCCTCAGCCATCGCCTCTACCTGGAAGAAAACTGGTTGCGGCTCGTCTTCACCACCCCAAGCCGTTACCTGCGGATTGAATTCTATGACCCGCGTCTGAACACGAAGCAACCGCAACGTTTTTACTCCTATGAGTGGCCAGCCGATTTTGCCGCAGAGCGCGTTGTCTTGCGCATTCAAGAACCAGCCGGAGCAATGCGAATGCAACTGCCGCGACGTTTTGGTGAGGGCGTGAAAGGCAGCGATGGGCTGACCTATTATTCCGCTGACGTGGGCGCAACAGATGTTGGCGACAGCTTTACATTGAGCCTGGCCTACGAAAGAGATAACACTCAACCCTCATTCAGCGAACAAAACGTACAATCCAACGCCCCCATCAGCGCCTCCACCCCAGGACGTTTCAACATCCGCTCTGCGCTGCCCTGGCTGTTAAGCACGTTGGGCATCCTCTTTCTCGTTTCCGCCATCATCTTGTTCCTGTTACGCTCAGTTACCCAACCCCAACCGATTGTACCTCGGAGTACCATCCCCTCCGCAGCCAACCCTGACCAGGCCCATTGTCCCACCTGTGGACGGCGCGCCAGCCCTACCGATCACTACTGCCGGGCATGTGGAACCCGTCTCCGATCTTAGCCTTGTCAGTCATTCGCTTGCGACTTATAATCACAAGCAGGAGCTTCTCTTGGAAAACCCTTTGACCGAAACCACCCCATCTCACCCCAAACGGACAACGACTCAGGCAGTCATTCAAATCCTATGGGAAATTGTTCAAACCCTGCTGCTTGCAGCGCTGCTTTACTTTGTGATTGATAGCTTCATTGGCCGCGTACGGGTTCAAAACATCAGTATGCAGCCAACCTTACACGCCCAAGAATTGATCATGGTCAACAAACTGGCCTACCGACTGGGTGAAGTGCAGCGCGGCGATGTGATCGTCTTTCATTATCCCCTTAACCCACAAGAAGACTTCATCAAACGCGTCATCGGCCTGCCAGGCGATACCGTCACCATTCAAAACCGTCAGGTGATGGTCAACGGCATTGTACTAAAAGAAGACTACATTGCCGAACCGCCGACGTATT
>JAIWNK010000130.1 GCA_020216845.1 Anaerolinea sp.
CACCGCAGTCGGCGGCGGCAACAGCACCGTCCGCCCTTGCTGTTTTGTCGTTTCTGGCATCCCACACCTCCCAGGCAAAAAACTACAAAAATTCCACTTCTACACGGTCAAATGTCTCTTCCTGATTCTACATCAAAAGTGGTAAACTAGAGCTTAGATCGTACAAAAAGGAAATTTTCATCATGCCTGTCATCTACCCATTTACAGCCATCGTCGGACAAGAACGCATGAAGCGCGCCCTGGTGCTGAATGCCGTTGAACCGCGCATCGGCGGCGTGCTGATTCGCGGCGAACGCGGCACGGCCAAATCCACCGCCGCCCGCGCCCTCGCTGCCCTGCTGCCAGAAGTGAAAGTCGTCAGCGATTGCCGTTTCGGCTGCGACCCGGATAGCCCCTCCACCTGGTGCACCGAATGCCGCGAACGCGCCGAACGGGGCGAAACCCTGCCGCAAACCATGCGTCGCACCTCGTTTGTCAACCTGCCCGTCTCCGCCACCGAAGATCGCGTGGTTGGCACACTGGATATTGAAAAAGCCATTCAGGAAGGCACGCGTCGTTTCGATGCCGGTGTGTTAGCTTCCGCCAATCGCGGGTTGCTCTACATTGACGAAGTCAACCTGCTAGATGACCATGTCGTAGATGTGCTGCTGGATTCAGCTGCCATGGGCATGAACATCGTTGAGCGCGAAGGCATTTCCTTCAGCCATCCGGCGCGCTTCATCCTCGTCGGCACAATGAACCCCGAAGAAGGCGACCTGCGCCCACAGCTGCTGGACCGCTTTGCCCTCTCTGTGGATATTGTCGGCATTCATGATGCCCGCCAACGCGTCACCATCATGGAACGCAACCTATCCTTTGAAGCCAATCCAGAAGCCTTTCGCGAAAAATGGCTGCCCCACGAACAAGAGCTCTCGCGTCAGATCGAGCGCGCCCGTCAACTGTTGCCGCAGGTGCACTACACAAGCCGTGACCTGCTTTCGATTGCAGCCCTCACCGCCTCACTCAACGTAGATGGTCACCGGGCTGACCTGGTCATCCTCAAAGCAGCACGCGCCCAGGCCGCCTTTGAAGGGCGCACGGCCATCAACGAACGTGACATTGCCCTGGCTGCAGAGCTGGCCCTGCCACACCGCATCAAGCGCGGCCCCTTCCAGCAGGCCGAAATGAGCATGGAACAATTGCAAGACCGCATTGAGCAGTTACAAGGTCAAATTTCCACCGGCCTGCCCAACGAAGAAGAGCTGCAAGAAGGCGAAGAACAAACCGGCGAGCAAAAAAAAAAGTAACTGAGACGCTCCTCTCAGATGAGGTTCCGCCACAGGGCGAACCGCAGGCCGACCCCAAGAGCATCTTCGATCAGCGCAACGCCACCTGGTGGGAAGGCGGCCAAAAAGTCAAGGCCACCGAGCCTTTCACCCCACGCCGCCTTGATACGCCGCTGGACAAAATGGTGCGGCAACAGGCCGGTCGGCGCTCACGCACCCGCACCGACCGCAAGCGCGGCCGCTACGTTCAGGCCCGCCCCACCCCCAACAACGCCTATGACCTGGCCTTTGATGCCACGCTGCGCAATGCTGCCCCTTTCCAAACCCGCCGCAGCGAACAACGCAAACGGGTTGCCTTTGCCGTGCAACCCGGCGATTACATGCGCAAGGTGCGCGTCCGTCGTGCGGCCAACCTGATCCTCTTCCTGGTAGATGCCTCCTGGTCCATGGCCGTCGCCGAACGCATGGCCGCCACAAAGGGCGCCATCCTCTCACTGCTCACCGATGCCTATCAGCGCCGCGACCGCGTCGGCCTCATCGTCTTCCAAAAAGATCGCGCCACGCTGGTGCTGCCGCCCACCAATTCCGTCCTCCTCGCCCAACGCGCCCTGGCCAACATTCCCGTCGGCGGCAAAACCCCGCTCGCCGCCGGTTTGGATATGGCCTATCAGGTGCTGCGCCGCGAAAAACTGCTCCACCCCGATGTGCAACCGTTGTTACTCGTCCTAACCGATGGCGCCGGCAACGTCTCAATGGGGCACCTGCCCCCGCAAGAAGAAGCTTATCGCATTGCCCGCCAAATCGCCGAGGAGAAAATCCACAGCGTTGTCATCAACATGGAGCATATCGCCTTTGATCAGGGCCTGGCAAGCGCCCTCGCCGAACAGCTTGCCTGCCCCTGCTACACCATCACCGAATTGCACGCCGAAAATCTCTACCTAGCCGTGCGGCAAGAAATGGCACAGGTGCACAACGAATTGCCGCAACAATTGCGCTAAACCTCAGCTCAGCGCGCAATTGCGGGCAAAAACAGCGCATTGGCAAGGCTGCTGATCGCCAAATACTCATCTGCACCCACATCACAATTGCTGCCCTGCGGCCTTGCTTGCCGGTCAATATCATCAACGGGCGCGCCGACACACTGCCCTGCATCTCGTGCCGGGCTGCTGCCAGAAAGGCGCCCATCCGCCAGCACTTGCGGCTCGGCCAGAAAACTATGCGCCTCATTCATCACGTGCGCTTGCCATTCTGTCAGGCTGCCATCCTCCAACAACGTATCCGGGCGCTGATCGGTAAACGTGCAAGCGCCATCTACCGCATGATACAGTTGAAAATCCATCATCGGCATCCCTTGCAGCGCCGGCAAAGGGCCCAATTCATCTTCTTCTGCATAGCGAATGAACACACAGACCGTCGGCGTGCCGCTCGACTGCAAGATCAAATTGTTCATCAGCACGGGGTTCACCGAGGGCGGACGACCAGCCTGCGGATCCCAATCCTGAAAGGTCACGCCAAAATAAAGCGGGCTATGCGCCGCCTGCGCCGCGTCAATCAGCGTATTATTCCACACCTGCGCATCTTTGGCGGCATAGAGTCCAATGCCAGCCAGCTGTGTATCCCGAATGATATTGTTGCGCACCACCCCGCCAATGCTTTCATAATACTCCGGGTTGACCGTCAGGTCGAAAAACTCAGGGCTTGTGTCAAAGCCAATCAACACCCCCGCGTCACCGGTGCGCTCAATCCGATTGCGTTCAATCACACAATCGGTTGCCCCGCCTTTGAAATACAGCCCGGTCGAAGAAGTGTCATGGATATAGCTATCCTGGACGATCATTCGATCGCCATTGACGTTATCAATCCCCTCGGCACTCTCCGGACGCACACGCAGGCCAGTATGATACAATTCGCTCCGCCGAATGGTGATGTCATCACAGCCGGGCGTCACCTTGATGGCCGCGTTGCCGGTATCATGCACTTTGACATCCTCAATCAAAATGTTGGATGCACCGCTGCGGTCATTGGGATCTCCCCAATCCCAACGCGTCTCAAACTTAATCCCATACCAATAACCGCCGATGATTTCCAGCCGTTGCAGACGGCTACCAGAGCTATCCACATCAAAGCGCACGCAGGTATCAGCATTGTTTTCGTCATCAATCGGACATTCAATGACCGCCCATTCGCCATCTTGCGAGCGCAGGGTAATGTTAGGCCGCTCAATCTCCACCGTCTCCTGATAGCGGTTGTTGCTCAACGCCGGCGCCCCGCGCAGCACCACCGCATCGCCGGCTTGCGCCAGCGTCAGCGCATGAGCAATGGTACGGAAAGGCTGTGCCAGGCTGCCGTTGCCGCTTGTATCACTGCCTGACGTTGAAACATACCAAATACTGCCCTGTGGAGCAGCGGGCAATAGCTCTTGTGATTGTGCTGTAAGTATGCTCACTGTTGTTGGCTGCTCATTCTGCGACAAAGCGTTACTCACCCCGCAAAACAACGGCATCACCGCCAAATAAAGCCAGGCCACCCCGACCATCGTCCATCTGCGCAGATTCATCGCACACTCCTTCGATCCGATCCTTCCATTCATTATATAGTCAATCCTCATGCTGTAGTACAATAGCAAACAATGAACCGAACCCGCCCCGTGCTCTTGCTCACACTCACCGCTCTGTTGAGCTTTGCGATTTTGTTGCCCAACCTGGGCTTTTATTGGGATGACTGGTCCATGATCAGTGCCTGGCGCGCCTTGGGCGCCCGCGGCGTCTGGGAACTGCTCGGCGACACCTTCCGTCACCGCCCCCTCTCCGGCTGGACTTCTGTCTTGTTTGGCCCGTTGGCTGGCAGCCGCCCATTTGCCTGGCAATTGCTGAGCCTGACCCTGCGTTGGGCGTGCGCAGTCACCTTTTGGGCCATCCTGCGCCGTCTTTGGCCGGCCCGCCCGCGCCTGTCCCTGTTCAGCGCCTTGCTCTTCCTGGTCTACCCCATCTTCTTGCAACAGCCCATCTCGGTTGCCTATCATCAACACTGGCTCACTTACCTGCTCTTTTTCCTCTCCCTGCTGACCATGCTGGAGGCACAGCGCAGCCGCACCCCACGGCTCAGCATTCTCCTGACCGTGGCAGCCCTGATGATGCAAGCGCTGCACCTAACCATCTTCGAATACTTTGTCGGGGCCGAGTTCATCCGCCCCATGCTGTTGTTGCTACTTTTGCCGGCCAGCCTGCCCTTGCTGCAACGCCTGCGCCTGATGATTGTGCGTTGGCTGCCCTATTTGCTGCTCAACATTGCCTTCATTCTCTGGCGGCTAAGCATCTCGGCTGCCACCCCCAGTGATGGCAACCGCCCCAGTCTGCTGTTCAACCTGCTCCACCAACCGCTTTCCACCCTGTTGCACCTGACCAACCTGGCCATCGGCGACCTGTTGCACATGGTCGTGCTAGACTGGCTGCCCGCCCTACAAGTCTGGCCCTGGTGGGTCTCCCTGCTCAGCCTAACTCTGGCTGGCCTGCTCTACTGGCAATTGCGCCGCATTCCCCCCGACTCAGATAGTCCACGCCTTCAACTCTGGCAGGCAGCCCTGCTTGGCCTGATGATCATGGTGTTGGGCAGCCTGCCCATCTGGGCCACTGACCGGGTTTCGTGGCGGGGTTTCTTTTCCAACCGGTTTGGCCTGCCAGCAACAGCAGGGGCCGCGCTGCTTTGGGCCACTGCCCTGACAGCCCTGTTGACGCCCAAGCGCGCCAACATCGTCACCTTCTTCGCCGCCCTACTCGTTGGGCTGGCAAGCGGTCAGCAGCTACGCGCCGCCCTGCCCTACCAAACCGCCTGGCAACAACAAAAAGACTACACCTGGCAACTATTCTGGCGCGCTCCCGCCATCGTCCCCAACACTGCCATCCTCTCCGCCGATGCCATCTTCCCCGGCACACGCCGCACCTTTGCCCTCAACCTCATCTACGATCAACCCCAGGGCAGCAAGCAACTTCCACTTTGGTTTTATATATTGGATGATCGCCTGGCCGAAGAAATCAGCGAATTTGGCGCACAGGACGAGCACTATCTAGGCTACAGCTTTCAGTCTCAAGCAGGCGATGTTCTCGTCATCCGCTATGCCCCGCAAGAAGGCACCTGCCTATGGGTTGCCACCCCCGACGATGCCGACCTGCCTGACCTGCCCGCAGCAGTTCGAGCCGCCGTGTCCCTCAGCAACCCGCAACGCATTCTGGCAACCCCCATCGGCAGCCCACCGCCCGAAATTTTTGGCCCGCCCCCTGCCCCCAACTGGTGCTACTACTTCCAAAAAGCCAGCCTGGCCAGTCAACAAGGCAATTGGCAACAAGTCGCCACCCTGGGCGATGAAGCCAAGGCGCTGACACACACCCCCGCTGCCCCATACGAATGGCTGCCCTTCCTACAGGGCTACGCTCACGTCGGAAGGATAAGCGAAGCACACACCCTGACACAGGCCATTTTGCAGGCCAACCCAGCCTATCAGCCCGCCCTTTGTCGCATTTGGGCCACACTGCCCGCCCCGCCCCCCCCTCAGCTGACCTGTCCTACCCCGGTCACACCCTAAAAATGTGACTCGCAGCATACTTGACATTCCGTCATGCTGTGATAAACTTGCGCCTATCAACTCAATCGCCCCGTGCGGCGCTCTTATCCAGAGAGGCGGAGGGACCGGCCCTGTGAAGCCTCGACAACCTGACCAATACGGTCAAGGTGCCAATTCCGGCAGCGAATCTGGAAGATGAGAGGAGCCACCTCAACAGTGCTTGCCCCTCCAAACCGGATGGGGCAATTTATTTTCTCAAAAGGAGATGCTTTCCCTATGACCAACACGTTCATGAACTCCGCCCGTTACCTGTTCACCTCCGAATCGGTAACCGAAGGGCACCCCGACAAGCTTTGCGACCAGGTCAGCGATGCCGTGCTGGATGCCTGCCTCGAGCAGGATCCGTTCTCACGCGTTGCCTGTGAGACCGCCACCAAAACCGGTTTCGTGATGGTGCTGGGCGAAATCACCACCCGCGCGTTTGTCAACTTTGATGAGCTCGTGCGCAAAGTCGTCAAAGAAATTGGCTACGATGACAGCTCCAAAGGCTTTGATGGCAACACCTGCGCCGTGCAATCGGCCATTTGCGCCCAATCCGGCGATATTGCCATGGGCGTTGACAAGGCGCTTGAAGCCAAAGCCGGTGAAATGACCGAAGCTCAAATTGAAGCGATTGGCGCAGGCGATCAGGGGATGATGTTTGGGTATGCCTGTGATGAAACGCCAGCCCTGATGCCCATGCCCATCTACCTGGCGCACAACCTCACCCGCCGCCTGTCCGTGCTGCGCAAGCAAGGCACCCTGCCCTGGCTGCGCCCGGATGGCAAGAGTCAGGTTACCGTTGAATATCATTATGGCAAGCCCGCCCGCGTTGATACCGTTCTGATCAGCACCCAACACAGCCCCGATATCAGCCATGCCGACATCAGCGAAGCCATTTACGAATACGTCATCAAACCCGTTGTGCCCGAAGACATGGTAGATGAACAGCTCAAGGTATTCGTCAACCCCACCGGTCGCTTCGTCATTGGCGGCCCCATGGGCGATGCCGGCGTAACCGGGCGCAAGATTATCGTAGACACCTACGGTGGCATGGGTCGCCATGGTGGCGGTGCCTTCAGCGGCAAAGACCCGACCAAAGTAGACCGCTCCGGTGCCTACGCGGCCCGTTGGGTGGCCAAGAACATCGTCGCCGCTGGCCTGGCCAGCCGCTGCGAAATTCAGGTCGCCTATGCCATCGGCGTTGCCCGCCCACTCAGCATCAACGTCGAAACCTTTGGCACCGGCAAGATTGACGACGATAAAATTGCCGCCCTCGTGACGCAATTGTTTGACCTGCGCCCCGGCGCCATCATTCGCGACCTGGACCTGCGCCGCCCCATCTACCGACAGGTTGCTGCCTATGGTCACTTTGGTCGTGACGACCTCGACCTGACCTGGGAACGCACCAACAAGGCAGCTGAGTTACGCGCCGCAGCAGGCCTATAATCAACTTCTTCTAGCTCAAGCAAAAAGCGGCTATCGCAGGGTAGCCGCTTTTTGTATGTCTAGTCCTCCGGCGGCGGGGCAGCATCGCCATAATCCAACACCTCGCGCACCTGCGAATGTGGCTGCGGCGGGCCGATCACCCCTTTATCTTCCAATGCGTCCATCAAACGCGCCGCACGCGTGTAACCGATCCGCATGCGCCGTTGCAACATCGTCGTTGAAGCACGCCCCTCGCGCCGCACCAAATCGACCGCCTCATCCAACAAGGGATCCGCTTTCGGGTCATCCCCCTCTTCCCAAAACGAAGCCTGACGCAACGGAACACCACCCGGCAAATCATCCACCCGCTCATTGCTCAAGGGCGTCGGCTGCGCAGTAGCATTGATCGCCGCCACCCGCCAGGTATCCACCAGGCGTTGAATCTCCGCATCGGACACATACACACCTTGCAAACGCACCGGCGCCGGTGCATCCGGTGCCTGAAAGAGCATATCCCCGCGCCCCAACAGCCGTTCTGCCCCGGGCTGATCCAAAATCACGCGGCTATCAATGCCCGAAGCAACCGCAAAAGCAATCCGCGAGGGGAAATTGGCCTTGATCAACCCCGTCACCACGTCCACGGAGGGGCGCTGCGTCGCCAGAACCAGATGAATGCCGGTTGCGCGGGCCAGCTGTGCCAGGCGCGTAATGCTGCGCTCGGTCTCCTCCGGCGATTGCATCATCAAATCGGCCAACTCGTCTACCACCACCACCAAATAGGGCAAAGCCTGTTGCGGATAGCGGCGGTTGAACTCAACGATATTCCGGCAGCCCTGCTCCGAGAACTTGTGATAGCGCGCGTCCATTTCGCGCTGCACCCATTGCAGGGCGCCCATCACCCGCTCCGTATCTACCACCACCGGTGCCAACAAATGCGGCAACCCGTTATAGCCAGTCAACTCAACGCGTTTAGGGTCCACCAAAATCAGACGCAAGTCAGCCGGGCTATGCGTCAGCAGCAAAGTGCACAGGATCGAATTGACACACACCGACTTGCCCGAGCCGGTTGTGCCAGCAATCAACAAGTGCGGCATACTGGTCAAATCGGCACAAACCGGCTTGCCCGCCACATCTTTGCCCAAGGCCAGGCGCAGCGGTGACTTCATGCGTTGAAAAACATCGCTTTCCATCACCTCGCGCAACACCACTCGGCTAATCTCAGCATTCGGCACCTCAATGCCGACATAACTGCGCCCCGGCACCGGCGCCTGAATGCGAATGCGCGGCGCAGCCAGCGCCAAAGCCAGGTCATCCGCCAGCGAAACGATCTTGCTAACCCGCACGCGCGTCTTGCCGCTGCGCGTCTCAACAAAATCCGGCTCCACCCCAAATTGTGTCACCGTTGGGCCCTGATGAATCTCAACCACATGCGCCGGTGCACCAAACGAGCGCAACGTGCTTTCAATCAAGCGCGCCCGCTCCTGATCCACCGTGCCCTGAATGGCCGCAGGCGTCGGCGGGTCCAAAATTTCCGCCACGCCTGGCAATTTCCAGTTCTGAGCGATGGCCGGTTCTTCCGTCACCGTCTCTGAAGCGGGCACCATGGGTGCATTCTCTTCAGCAGCAGGCGCTGTCACAGCCGTCCGCTGCGCCGCAGGCGGCATTGCACTTGGCTTCACCGCCGGCGCTAGCCGGGCAGCCGGCTTACGCACCGCAACCGGACGCTCTGGCAGGGGATGAAAATCGGGCGGCAAATCTTCTATGGGTGGAGGTGTCACAGATAGCGGCTGTCGCTGAACCCCATCCGCGGTGTCGCGATGCGAGCCTTGTTGTATACCGCGCCACAACCGTCCCAAATCGGCCAAAGACAAATCGAAAGTAAAAATCACACCCGCCAACAAGCCAGCCAACAGCACCACCACGGCCCCGCCGACCCCCACCAAACCGGTTAGCGCCGCCTCAATCATCCATCCCAGGTACCCGCCGCCATGTTGCGCCTTTGCCAGCTCGAGCCCGCGCCCCCCCAGCAAGTGCAACCAACCCAGCAAGTCCAAATAGGATACAACCAGGCCAGTCAAGCGTTCCGCCGAAAGGCGCGGCAGGCGCTCCACCCGCCGCAACACCAGCCACATTCCCCCTATCAACAAGCCCAGCGGCAAGACGAACACCCCCCAACCCGTCACATATTTGAGCGCATCCACCCAAGCCTTTAGCAACCCGGCATTGTTGGGCGAGAGCAAACTGAGCAGAGTCAGCAACCCCACCAGGGCCAAAATCGCCCCCACAAAGTCAAGTTTGCGCTCCGGCGAAAGTCCCTGCCAGCGATCGAACAGGCCCGGTTTTGAAGGCGCGGAAGGCGAACGCGCCGCCGGTTTTTTGCTGCTGCGCGGTGCAGCGGTATCTCGCGGCGGCTTTTCTTCTCGCTTTTTGCTGCCGCGTTGCGCAGCAGCCGGCTTTGGGGGAGAAGCTTTCTGTGGAGTGGGTTTCTTTTTTGCAGGCATAAGCAGTTGCTGTGAAGGGAGGGCCATGCCCTCCCCTCACAGCTCCACAAACTCAGGCAATCACGCCCAGCTGCTTGCCAACCTTGGCAAACGCCGCCAGGCCCTGATCCAAATCGTCTCGGCTATGCGCCGCCGAAATCATCACGCGGATGCGCGCCTTGCCGCGCGGCACCGTCGGAAAGCCCAACGGCATGGCAAACACATTCTCTTCAAACAGCTCCCGGCTAAAGCTCTGTGCCAACGGCGCTTCGCCCAACATCACCGGCGTAATGGGCGTTTCACTAACACCCGTGTTGAAGCCAAGGCGCTTCATTTCTGCCTTGAAGTAGCGGGCATTCTCCCACAAGCGATCTACCAATTCGGTTGAGTTTTCCAGCACGTCCACCGCAGCCAGGCAGGCGGCCACATCCGGCGGCGTGACAGCCGAAGAGAACAAGAACGGACGGGCGCGCTGCCGCAACCATTCGATGATGGTGGCATTGCCGGCCACAACCCCGCCAACCACACCAAACGCCTTGGAAAGTGTGCCGACCTCAACATCCACCTTGCCGTGCAGCCCAAAATGATCCACAATGCCACGCCCGCCGCGGCCAATCACCCCTTCGCCATGGGCATCATCCACCATCAGCAAAATGTCGTGTGCGTTAGCCACCTCGCAAATCTTGTCCAACGGGGCAATGTCGCCATCCATACTGAACACCCCGTCGGTAATGATCAAAGCCCGGCGATAGGTGCCCTCATTTTCCTTAATGACGCGCTCCAAATCAGCAACATCATTATGAGCATAGCGCGCAATTCGCCCGCCCGACAGGCGGCAGCCATCAATGATACTGGCATGATTCAGCTCATCGGAGAAGATCACATCTTCCTTGCCAACCAGTGCGGGAATGGTTGCCAGGTTGGCGGCAAAGCCGGATTGGAAGGTAATGGCTGCCTCAACGCCTTTGAACTTTGCCAAACGCCGTTCCAATTCCAGGTGCAAATCCATCGTCCCGGCAATCGAGCGCACCGCAGCAGGCCCAACGCCATAGCGCTCCACAATTTCACGTGCCGCGGCCACCAATTGGGGATGATTGGCAAGCCCCAAGTAGTTGTTCGAGCAGAAATTGAGCACGCGCTTGCCATCCACCACCAACCAGGCGCCCTGCGCCGAGCTGATCGTGCGAATGCGGTTGTACAAGCCAGCTTCCTTCAACGACGACAGTTCTTGCTGAATCCAATCAAAACGGGTGGACATGGACAAATACCCTTTCTACAAATGGAAATTCAGATCACACATGCATTATACCCGACCCAACCACTGCCTGATGTCACCTCTTGCAACGTCAGGCATCCATTCTTGCACCTTACAACACCGAAAGCACAAACCCAAGCACCGCCAGGGCAGCCCCCGCCGCCCCGGCTGCAACCGGCGTCTTGGCCCCCGTGCGCGAGCGCACGATCAACGTCGCGTACAAAGAGGGCAACACCGCCGTCAGCCCCACCAACGGCAGCACATAGCGCACCCAGGTTTGCCCCTGCACCAGGGCCGGCAACAAAAACCCAACCGCCAGCCCGGTTGCCAACAGCCCACCGCCTGCCGTGCGCATCAACGCGATCAGCAACGTCTGCAATCCCCCATCCAAAGCTTCCCACTCGCGCTTGACCGCCTGCGCATGATAAGGCATGAACTTTGGGCGCAGCAAATAGATCAGCCCAAATGCCAGGCACAGCAAAGCCAACAAGGCATACGATACCGCCGCAGCTACCAACAAACCCGTCATCACCAAACACCTCCAAACGAAAATTTGAGTTCCCACTTGATTATATCGTTATTTTTGTATCCCACACATGAAACCATTTGCATTCATCCGACCCACCTAACGGTGCAAAAGCCGTTCCATCTGTTATACTTGGGGCATGAACGCCATTGAAGAAATTAAATCCCGTCTTGATATCGTAGACCTGGTTTCTGAGACGGTCAAGCTGCGCAAAACCGGCAAAAACTACATCGGCTTTTGCCCCTTTCATCATAACACGCACACACCGGCCTTCGTCGTCTTCCCCGATTCCGGCACCTGGCGCTGCTTTGGAGAATGCAACGAAGGCGGCGATATCTTCCGCTTTGTGATGAAAAAAGAAGGCTGGGATTTTGGCGAAGCGCTGCGTCACCTGGCAGAGCGCACCGGCGTCACGCTTGAAGCCCCAAGCCCCCAAAAACAAGCCGAAGAAGAAGCCAATGACCGCCTGCGCACCCTGCTGGAAGAAGCTGTCATTTATTACCGCTATCACCTCATGCAAACACCGGCTGGCAAAACTGCCCTTGCCTATCTGCACAAGCGCGGCCTGACCGATGCCACCATTGAGGCCTTTGGCCTGGGCTATGCCCCCCCCGGCTGGCAAACCTTGTTGGATGCCTTCAGCGCCAAAGGCTATCAGCCGGATGAATTGCTTCAGGTTGGCCTGATTAGCGAACGGCAGACCGGCGGCTATCACGACCGCTTTCGCAACCGCATCACCTTTCCCATTCGCGACGCCTTGGGGCGCATGGTCGGCTTTGGCGCGCGCATCCTCGACCCGGACGATCTGCCAAAATTCCTCAACTCACCGCAAACCGCCCTGTTTGACAAAGGCCGCCTGCTCTACGGCCTGGATGCCGCCCGCAAGGCCATCCGCGCACAGGATCAGGTTGTTATCGTTGAGGGCTACTTAGATGTCATCGCCCTGCATCAGGCCGGGTTCACCAACACCGTCTCACCGATGGGCACCGCCCTGACCGAAGATCAGCTGCGCCTGCTCAAACGCTTCACCCGCCGAATAATCCTGGCGTTGGATGCTGATGCCGCCGGAGAAAAAGCCACTCTGCGCGGGCTGGAAATTGCCCGGCAAACCCTCGACCGCAGCGATGAACTCAGCTTCGATGCCCGCGGGTTGCTGCGTCACGAAGCGCGCCTACAAGCCGACCTGCGCGTCACCACCCTGCCCCCGGGCATGGACCCCGATGAAGTCGTGCTGCGCAACCCGCAAGAATGGCAGGATATTCTCTCCGCCGCCCAGCCAATTGTCATTCACGTCATGGAAACACTGGCCGCGGGGCGCGACCTGGAAGATCCCAAAACCAAGAGCGACATTGTCGCTCAAATGCAACCGTTGATTGAGGACGTGCCCAACCCGGTCGAACGCGATGCTTATCGTCAGCGCCTGGCCCGCCTGCTGCGCGTGGATGAGCGCGCCCTGACCCAACTCGGCCCCGGCAGCCCCCCAGCCCGCCGTCGCCCGCAAATTCGCCAACCGGCATCGCGTCAAACCGTTGACCTGCCCCAAGCCACCCCCGAACACCTCAGCCGCGAGCTGGAAGCACACGCCATGCGTCTGTTGCTGCGTCACCCTGAAGCAATCTACCGGCTCGACCGCGCCCTACAACGCGCCGGCCTGCAACGCTTCAACGCCCAAGACTTTGAGATTGGCCCTTACCAAAGCCTGGCCAACCTGGTTTTTGCAGCCCTTGAGCAGGAAGAAATGGAACCAACCGCCTACCTGCAACAAGCCACCCCCGCCGAACTGCAAGCCCTGCGCGACGAATTGCTTGCCCCACTGCCCAAAGGCGAGCCCGCTCAAGACAAAATCGTTTCCGAACTGCTGCGCACAATCGAAACGCTGCGACTGCTGCACGTTCGTGAAAGTATGCAGCAACTCCGTTTTCTACAAGAAGAATTACAAGCCCAAGAAAGCACCTCATCGCTTAACCCTTACCAAGAGCTTGTGCTACAATATGCACAGGCGCGTGAGCGCCTTGATCAGGCCCTTGGCCAACAGATTCTTGAATGAAAAGAGTCTACTGAAATTGCTTGTCCTCAACCCCAGCCTGTGCTAAACTGAAGTCATGTCTGCTGAAGAGAAAATGTTCCAAGAGGCCCTTACGGCCATCCAAAATAATGAACCGGCGCGTGCGCGCGACCTGTTCACCCGCCTGTTGCGCATGAATCAATACGATGCCCGCTATTGGCTTTGGATGAGCTCGGTTGTCGAGACCACCAAAGAACGCATCTATTGTCTCAAACAAACCCTGGAACTAGACCCCAACAATGCCGATGCCAAACGCGGCCTCATTCTACTGGGCGTGTTGCCGCCGGATGACACCCTATCAGCCCCCTACCACGCCCAGGTGCGCAAATGGAACGTTCCGCTTGGTGAGCAGGCCCCCAAGCTAACCGCCCGTTCGGCACGCCAAATTGGCATCGTTGTCGGTGCCATTGTCTTGTTGGTTGCCATGCTGGCCCTGGCCGTCACCGGCATCATCAGCATCACCCGCCGCCCAGCTGCCACCAAAGCTGCAGTTCGCCCGGTCATCACCATCTTTGCCAGTCCAAGCCCCACACCCGACGCCGGTCGCCCGGTGCGCACCCCTACCCCGGCCGGCCCCACCCCACCCTGGCAAGGTCTGCCCACCTTCACCCCTTCGCCCATCCCCATGCTCACCCCCTATGTTCGCTTTGAAGCCTATAGCATCGGCATGCGCGCCTTTCAACGCCAGGAATGGGATAAAGCCATTACCAACCTAAATCAGGTCATTGCCCAAAACCCACAGGCTGCTGACCTGCACTACCTCATCGGCGAAATCTACCGGTATCAAGGCCAAACAACGGAAGCCCTGGCCGCCTATAACAAAGCCATTGCTGCCGATCCCAGCTATGGCCCGTCCTATTTGGGGCGGGCGCGCGTTCAGTTGATGCGCGACCCCACCAAAATCCGCGAAGCCAGAGCAGACTTAGAAAAAGCGATCCAATTCGCCCCCGACCTTGGCGAGGCCTACCTCGAGCTCGCCATCCTCAAAGCACAAAGCAACGAACAGAAAGCTGCCCTTGAAGATCTACAAACTGCCAGCAACTACCTGCCCGATTCCCCGCTGTTGGCACTGACCCGTTCAGAAATCTTGCTCTATCAAGGCGACTATGAGGCCGCTCTGCAAGAAGCCAACGCAGCCCTGGCCATTGACCCCTCCCTGCTGGAAGCCTATTACATTCAAGGCATTGTCTATTCCGCCCTCGAACAACCCACTCAGGCAATCCTTCCGCTATACCTCTACACCACATACGCCACAGCACCGGATAACGACAGCTGGATGCTATTGGCTCGCGCCTACCTCTCCGATGGGCAAAGCGATCGCGCCCTGGTCGCCCTCGACAAAGCTGCACAGCTCAAACCATCCTACGATGTTTACTTCCTGCGCGGCGAAGTGTACATGCAACAGCAAAAATATGACCTGGCACTCAAAAACTACGGCTGGGCATCCGATTGGAATCCGCGTTCCTTTGAAGCCAGCATGGGACAGGCACGCGCCTACTTTGCCATGGGCGAATATGGCAACGCCTATGAGCAATACAGCGATAGCCGCGCCCTGGCCAAGGATGACAGCGAACGGGCTCAGTTCTTTTACGAACGCGCCCTCAGCGCCGAAAAGCTCAACCGCCCCGATGCTGCCATTTATGACTGGATCAACCTCCTGCAACTGCCAGAAGACGCCATGTCCCCCGAGATGCGCGCCGAAGCTCAAGAACATCTCAGCCGCCTGCACACCTCCACCTGGACGCCGCGCCCGAGCCTGACGCCCACACTCACCGTCACGCCGCGTCTCACCGCCACGCCGACCCCCACACCGACGCGCACCCGCCGTCCAGTCAACCCCTGACCGTGCGTTCCCTTCGACTTCATCTCATCCTGCGTCACCGTCATCGCCGCCAGGCCGGCAGCCCGGCCCAAGTTGCCGCGCGCCGCACCCTTCTGGCCCTTGGCGCAAGCCTGTCCTTGCTCTTCATGGTTGGGCTGATTTTGAGCAGCCTTGCCTACGTCGACCTTGTCCACAACTTGCCTTCGCTTGACTTGTTGCCACTCATGCTCGACCGCCAAAACGGCCTGATGCTACAACCCACGCGCATCTACGACCGCACCGGTCAAAACCTGCTCCTCAGCCTTGAAAACCCTGGCCTGCCACGCCGCTTCCTCACCGTCACACCCAACCAACCAGATGCGTATGACCCCAAGTTATTACACGCCCTGATTGCGCTGGAACAGCCCGATTTTTGGCAAAGTCCCGGCTTTGACCTGCAAGGGCTCACCGACCCACAACCACACACCATTGCCGAACGTCTGGTCAGCGACTTGCTGTTGGAAAACGAGCCAGCCGGGCTGCGACGCAGCCTGCGCATGCGCCTGTTGGCTGCACAAATCACCACACGCTTTGGCCGCAGTCAGGTGCTGGAATGGTACCTGAACAGCGCCTCATTTGGGCACCTGACCTACGGCGCCGACAACGCCGCGCGACTGTACCTTGGCAAATCGGCCACGGACCTGGAAATGGACGAGGTGGCCCTGCTGATCGCCGTACTCGAATCGCCCGCTCTCAACCCATTGGATGCCCCAACAGCTGCCCTGCAAAACCGTCAGGCACTGCTGCTGCGCCTGTTAGAATGCGGCGCTATCAGCAGCGAGGACTATTGGGCAGCCTTTAACCGACCTGCGCAATTCAGCCCCGCCCCCCCCACCGCACGCCTGCCCGCGCGCGCCTTCTCGAACCTGGTGCTTCATCAACTATCTGAACAATTTGGCCGCCAACGCCTGGAACGCGGCGGCTTGCGCGTGCTCACCTCGCTTGATTACGACCTGCAGCTTCAAGTCAGCTGCACGCTGCAAGCCCAACTGAAGCGCAACACCACCGCACAGCCCGGCCCACAGACCTGCCGCGCTGCCCTCTTGCTGCCCACTCTGGTTGGCAGCCCCATCTTACCCAACGACGCTGCGGCCAGCGCCGTCATCCTCGACCCGCAAAGTGGTGAAATCCTGGCCTATGTCGGCGACACCACCCTAACAGGCGGTGAACAAGCCACGCAACAACCCCACGACCCCGGCTCGCTGTTGACCCCCTTCATTGGCATTGCGGCCTTTGCACACGGCCTTAGCCCGGCGACCCTGTCTTGGGATATTCCCAACCCAACCCCCGGCCTGCCAGCCAACCTGGATGGCAATTTTCATGGCCCCATGCGTCTGCGCACCGCCCTGGCCAATGACTACCTGTCTCCCTTTCAACAATTGCTGGAACAATTGGGCGGCAAAGACACCTGGCGCAGCCTGGAAGCACTCAACGTTGGCAGCCTGACCGAAAGCCCACAACCCCAAGCTGCCCTCTCCGGCGGCAGCGCACGCCTCTCCCCCCTCGACCTGGCACAAGATTATGCCGTGCTAGCCAATCAGGGCACCCGCCGCGGTCTGCAAGGTGCCGCCGATTCCTTTCCACAACCGATTGCAATCCGTTATGTTGAAGATAGTCAGGGGCACGTCCTGCTCACCCATCCAACACCCAGCGAAGTTCCCGTCCTCAGTCCCTCGCTTGCCTACCTGATGCATGATATCCTCAGCGACGAAGCAGCTCGTTGGCCCACGTTAGGCTTCCCCAACGCCCTGGAAATTGGCCGCCCGGCGGGCGCAAAAATTGGCCGGGTCAGCGATGGCAGTCAGGCCTGGGCTGCCGGCTATACCCCGCAGCGCGTCCTGGTTGTTTGGGTCGGTCAGCCCGAAGCCACTACCCCCGCCGTGGATGTGCGCCTGCCTGCTGGCATCTGGCACGCCATCATGCTCTACGCCCATCAAAGTTTGCCCGTGCAAGACTGGTCACAGCCAACCGATCTAATTCAACGCGAAGTCTGTGAGACTTCCGGACTGCTACCGACGCGTGCCTGTCCCAACACCATCAGCGAGATTTTCATCGCCGGCAATGAGCCCATCAGCACCGATACTCTCTATCGAACCTACACCATCAATCGCGAAACCGGGCGACTCGCCACCGTTTTCACCCCACCGGCGCTGATTGAAGAACGCACCTATCTCATCGTGCCGCCCGAAGCAGCAGCCTGGGCCCTCAGCGTTGGCCTGCCCACCCCACCACAATCCTACGATGCCATCCTGGCCCCGCCGCCCAACCCACAGGTACAATTCACCGAACCGACACTGTTTGCCTATGTGCATGGCAACCTGGCCTTGAAAGGCACCGCCAACGGAGCAGACTTCCGCTCCTACAGCCTGCAAGTTGGCAAAGGCATCAACCCACAAACCTGGCTGCAAATTGGCAGCGAACAAACCACCCCTGTTCACCAAGGCCTGCTTGGTGAATGGGATACGACCCAAACACAGGATGGTCTATACGTCATCCGCATGATGGTCGTGCGCCAAAATGCTCAGGTGGAGAGCGCCATCTTGCAAATCACGGTGGATAACACCCCACCGCGCGTGACCATTTTGTCACCCACAGACGGCAAGGTCATTCCGTATGCTGAACGACAATTGACGTTGTTGGCCGACGTGGAAGAGACCATTGGCATTCAACGCGTTGAATGGTGGGTGGATGGTAAAGAAATTGGTCAGCGCGCCCAGCCACCCTTCAGCCTGCCATGGGATGCACCCAGCGGCCAACACACGCTGGAAGTGCGCGCCTA